>JBMFLB010000052.1:0-502 GCA_049971465.1 Minisyncoccia bacterium | reverse complement strand
CAAATAAGGTCCTTAAATGAGAGATTTAAGTTAAAATCTGAGATGTTTAACATGTCATGTTAAAAGAGGGTTCAGAGAAAAGATTTGGAAAGATAGGGATTAGTTGAGGATGCCATATACATATGCGAGAATTAAAAAACGGGGCGCTGACATCCTCTTTCTTATTTTTAGAAAATTTTTTCTCTTTAACTCTTAAAGTTCAGTAAGTTAATGGCAAGAGTATCAGTAGAAAATCCTTATTCCCCAACCTCTTTTTGTTCGCTGCTTATCTGATCTTTCAAGTGTGTACCATGTATTAGACCAGTACAGAAATTTGACAAATTTAATAAAGTAGGTTAAAATTTTAAGGTTTAAAGGATAAAGTTGAGGAAATTAATTTAACATCTAATCATTTCGTTACCGAATTGGTTAGATAGTACATTTTAACTCATGCCAAATAAACACTTTGAACAACCACCAGTGCCTCCGGTGGGGAAAGAAAAATTAGAACCAGTAAGAAAAG
>JBMFLB010000051.1:0-503 GCA_049971465.1 Minisyncoccia bacterium | reverse complement strand
AGCGGAGGCTGTGCGAATGGGAATTGCCAGAGCGATGGTTGCTTTCAATCCAGATTTTAAGAAACGATTGCGTCGAGTAGGATTTCTTACTCGCGATGCAAGAATGGTTGAAAGAAAGAAGTACGGATTAAAGAAAGCGCGCCGCGCTCCTCAATGGTCTAAGCGTTAATTTTATTCTTGACATCAGAAAAATTAAGAATAAAATAAATCTATCGAAAATGATAATAAATTTATCATTTTCGTTTTTAGCACATTAATAACAAAAAATAAATTTTTTCTTCATTGTTTCGTGTCGTCCTTTGAGTTGTATTAGTCCCATTCGATAATAATCGGATGGGGTTAGATCAAATTTTTTCTGAGGATTTGATCCTGGTCCAGGATGAACGCTGGCGGCGTGGATAAGGCATGCAAGTCGAGCGGTTCCGTCGCAAGACGGAATAGCGGCGAACGGGTTAGTAATACCTTGGTAACCTACCCTTGAGACGGGGATAACCAGTCGAAAG
>JBMFLB010000050.1:0-504 GCA_049971465.1 Minisyncoccia bacterium | reverse complement strand
ATCTTGAATATCAATGGATCTTCCAAAAAATATCCAATACTCTAAATTTGTTAATATTACATAATCTCCAATAAAAATATATTTTTTTATTTGATCAATATGATTTCTCCAATTTAAATCATTTTTAATAAGTTTTTCAGATTTATTTGTTTTTTCTTTTTTAAAAAGAGATTTTAATTCAATAACTATTTTATGACCTAATTCATCCATAATTATATAATCAACAAAACCATTTTCTTTAACTTCAGGGGAATGTTGAATATTTTTAAATAAAAAATTAACTAAAGGTGAATTTTTATATAACAAATCCTCCCTTAATGCAATTTCGGGTTTAGAACCCTTAAATAAATCATTTAAATATTTTTTTACATCTGAGGTTTTTAATTTAGAATTTTCAATATCTTCATATTTTATTTCTTGATTTTTAATAAGAATTTCAATATCTTCTTTAATTTGATTAAAATCTTCTATTTCTTTATTATCATTTTTAACCATTCTTATTAC
>JBMFLB010000049.1:0-510 GCA_049971465.1 Minisyncoccia bacterium | reverse complement strand
AAACTGGTATTTCAAAAGCAGTTGGCTGGAAAGGTGGTGGTGATTTTGTTTATTTAGAGCTTATGAAATGGAATGAAAATTTTGTAGAGAAAATTCAGAAAGTAAAAACAAAGGAAGAATTAAAAAAATTATGGGAAACAATGAAAGAAAAAGCGCATTTAAGTTATAAAGTTGATATTAAAACAATTGACGCTCACGCGAAAGATTTTGAAGATTTATCAATTGAGGATCAGAAAAGATTTTTGCTGGAGTGTTTAGACAAAAACCATCTCTATGTCAATTACAGCGAAATTGACGACGAGGAGTATGGCGTAAGTGAAAGGGATAAGAAGTTTAATAGGGATGTTTATGGGGAATAAAATGCTCTACGAAACTTTTAATTCAATAAAAGAATCATTTAGTTCGGATTATTTTACATCACGAGTGAGCGAGGAGATATTTCAGAATCTCAATCCAAATTTTGAATTGCGAGAATATCAAAAGGAAGCTTTAGGAAGAATTGATTTCTAC
>JBMFLB010000048.1:0-529 GCA_049971465.1 Minisyncoccia bacterium | reverse complement strand
TATTTTCACCTCCTGAGAAAGGCACATATTGAAATGGCCTTTCTCATATTTAAGGAAAAAGCATTTCAAACTATACAATCAAAAATTATGAGGATAAAATATTAAATTTGAGGTGATAAAGATGTAAAAAATTGATTTGGCAAATTATGATGAGGCACTTTCAATTGGCGAAGTTAAGTATTAAGCAATCCAATTGAAAAATTACTCTCTACTTCCATGAAGTTTAGTTATTCTTTTATTAAATTAAAAATTTTCTCAAAAATTTCATTTAAATAATTATTATCTTTTTGGAATACAATGCCCTTATTTTTTAAATCTTTTTTACTGTAATTTCTTTTAGTATTTGAATACAAAATATCATAATCTGTTACAGAAACAATAAAAGCACATAGTTTAATTCCATTAATTTTATTACCAATTGATTTAAAATAATCTGGTAAATTTAATTTTGCATCATTTTCCAAATCAGCAAAAATTAAACCGTGCGGTTCAATATATGCTATTACTTGATTTTTTGAAACCTTTTCTC
>JBMFLB010000047.1:0-530 GCA_049971465.1 Minisyncoccia bacterium | reverse complement strand
ATAGGATTTATTGTTGTTGGAAAACCTGCAGCCACAGTTATTACCTCATCACCTTGTTTTAATTTATTAGTATCAAGATAATCCGAAGTTAATGAAGATATGGCTATTAAATTTGCAGAAGATCCAGAATTTACAAGTGCTGTATATTTAACTTTCAAATAATTTGATAGTTCCTTTTCAAATTGCTCAGTATATTTTCCCTCCGTTACCCAGCCATCAAGGGATGCCTCTACCATAGCCTCGTACTCTTCATTCCCAAAAACTCTGCCAGAATAGAGTATCCATGTTTTTCCAGGTATAAATTCCTTCTTTTCTTTTATCATTGCATATTTTTTTGTTAGCTCAATTATCTCATTTCTAATTTGTTCTAAGGATGAATCATTGGACATTTTTAACACTATATTTTATAATAGAAATGTTGTAATTAATTTTTTTGTTGATAGTTTGAAATGTTTTTTCCTTAAATATGAGAAAGGCCATTTCAATATGTGCCTTTCTCGGGAGGTGAAAATATTAGCCTGATAGGTGTA
>JBMFLB010000046.1:0-536 GCA_049971465.1 Minisyncoccia bacterium | reverse complement strand
TATTATTCTCTTCAATAATCTCCAGGCAATATCTCTTATGTATATCTACACCTATCAGGCTAATATTTTCACCTCCTTTAAAAAGGCACATATTGAAATGGCCTTTCTCTTATTTAAGGAAAAAGCATTTCAAACTATAAAAGTAATGTAAAAATTTAAATATATTAATTTTAATGTAATATCTATGGCAAAAGTAACATTTCGTAATAAACAAAGAACAGGAAATATGGGCTTATTTTACACATGCTATAGACTTTCAAGGATGGGATGGAATGTACTTCCGACAATTAGAAATGCTAAATCAATAGACATAGTAGGTTATAACGAAAATGGAGACAAAACTATTAAAATACAATGTAAAGGATCTTCAAATGAGCAGAGCATTGGTCCTTTCAAAGATAAAAATGATATAATAGCCGATTTTTTTATTATTATTAATAATGTATATGAAGAACCGACTGCATAAATATTAACAAAAGAAGATGTAAGAGATAATTTAACTCATAATAAAGTTGGATACTGGATAGAGAAAAAAG
>JBMFLB010000045.1:0-571 GCA_049971465.1 Minisyncoccia bacterium | reverse complement strand
GACCTGCACCTATAATTATAATATTTCACCCTTTTATATTCTTTATTTTTTTAGCATCTTCAAATGTTCTTAAAACATAAGATTCTGCACTTCCAGATATCCTTAATTTACGTGCTGAAGCTCCACTCGCAACAATTAATTTATCATATTGAAATAAATGTTTTTCAGTTTTAACAATTTTTTCATTTGTATTTATATTTAATACATTTTCATTCAACATTAATTTTGCATTTTTTTGAATAAACATATTAGTATTCTTTGAAAATAATTGCTCTTCATTTAATCTTCCTTCTATATAATAAGGCAGTATTACAGGTGAGTAATAACTAAAATTTTCTTTTGATAGAATTGTTATTTCAGATTTTTCATCAAATTTTCTAACTTCTTTTAATGCTGAAATTCCACCTATACTATTTCCAATTATTATTATTTTCATCTATATTACTCATGAGTTTCCGATATAAAAATATTTTTTACTTTCAGCTCAGATGTAGAGTTTGAAATGCTTTTTCCTTAAATATGAGAAAGGCCATTTCAATATGTGCCTTTCTCAGGAGGTGAAAATATTAGC
>JBMFLB010000044.1:0-674 GCA_049971465.1 Minisyncoccia bacterium | reverse complement strand
ATGGCATCAATACTGATAATATGGGTGCCAATATCGATTTTTATTTTCCATAAAAGAAATGTTATTAAAAAAGATAGGGTTAAAAATTAGAAAATTTCTCTAAAATTTTAATTTACAAAAAATTTCTTTTAACAACCAGATCATTAAATTTATAGTTATACGTATAACTTTTTATACTTATCATTTAAAAATTTTATTATCCAATTTTTTGTAAAACTTGTGAATTTGGAGAAATTCTAAATGATGGCGTCCGTAAATTTTGTGTAAAAGGAAAGGATACCTCCTTGGCAAAGTCACATGTAAGAATGCATGAATAATATGGAAGATCTGGATAAAATTTTTTGAGAAGTGAGAAAGACAGTGAAAGAAACACTGGAGACAATAATGAACACGGAAAGAGATATATTCATCGAGAGTAACAATGGGACTAAAAACGGGACCTATAAAAGAACACTGAATACAAAGTATGGTTTCATAGATGATCTCAAAGTACCCAGAGACAGGGAGCGAAATTTTAGGACAATGGTATTTGAGCCCTATAGAAGATCTCTTGATATAGAGGATTTATAGTTAAACGCATAATTTTTTATACTTATTATTTAAAAATTTTATTATCCAATTTTTTGCAAAACTTATAGATTTGGAGAAATCGTAAAATGCTTTTGCTACTATGT
>JBMFLB010000043.1:0-709 GCA_049971465.1 Minisyncoccia bacterium | reverse complement strand
TATTGGTGTAATATTGCCATTTTTTCAATGAATGATAATGGGAATTTATAAGGTGCCCCTACCTTACCATTGTTCATTTCCTTAAGCTCATCATCCCACCTTGACCTGAAATCAAGATCAAAATATAGTTCCCCTCTTACTACCAACTCTTCATTATATGGAGACCAGTTACGTTTATTAACCCTATTATCCTTACCATCATGGGCTATTGTTTTTTCCGTCATAAAACCCAAAAATCAATAGCCCTATATAAATACGTCATAAAAATGTCACTTATTTGTCAGAATTACTCAACACACCAGTAATTAAGAAAAAATTAATTATATAGAATAATGATAACTAACAATATGGAGAATTTTCGTGAACGTGTTCCAACTGGCATTGAGGCTCTTGATAACATATTAAATGGCGGAATTCCCAAGGGTACCACCGTTTTAATCACTGGATCCGCAGGTACAGGTAAAACCACATTAAGCATAGAATTTCTCGTTCACGGTGCGATGGCAGGAGAAAAGGGGCTTTATATCTCTGTCACTGAGGCCTCCGAAAAATTGCTTGAAAACCTTATAAATTATGATTTTTTTTCAAAGGAGATGATACAGAAGGGTATAATATTCGTTGATATTCCTGAAATATATGAGAAACTGGGTATGAATAAGCTGCAGTTTAACCTGGATGATATAAATATACTTATACAGAACATTGTAAA
>JBMFLB010000042.1:0-943 GCA_049971465.1 Minisyncoccia bacterium | reverse complement strand
CTATTATCAAGTGGTAAACTTCCTTTTGTATTGCAGATAAACAATACTTTGAATAACGCAGTAAGTTTATGGATAAATGGATCCTTGCCAGGGTCGATAACAATGTATTATAAAAATAGCCCTAATAGTAATAATTTAGGTACTCAATGGGTAAGTGGGCAAAAAATAGTAATAAACAAAAATAAAAACTTGTACCTCAGTTTTGTTGTTCCTTGGGATTCATCAGGAAACGGATCTTTGGCATTTACTTATGTTTTAGCTCCAGGAGTAATTATAACATATAACTATTCTGTTTCCGCAAACCTCTTCTAAATTTTAAGCAAGATAAGCAAGAAGATAATGAACTAAAATATAAATATTTGATTTTCCATGTTTAATTGTCCATCAATACCAATTAAAGTGAGAAAAGAGGAAAGTTTAAAGGATCAATTTGACAGAATGATGGAGGATCTGAAAAAATGAATTATATGGGTGGTAAAGAATGGTGAATAATGTAGATAAAACAGAGGACGAAAATAGGAAAAAAACAAAGGTAGCTGAAAATCCAGACTTAGTCAAAAAAATTTTAGAACCTTTGGAGTTCACTGATATTAAAAAGAATACAAATAACAAGGGAAAGAATGCAAGTAAGAATGATATAGGGTTTGATTTTTGGGCCAAGAAAGACGAAAAGGATGTGAAAATAGAAGTAAAAGCAGTAACGTACCGTAATGGTGTGCTTCCAGGTATACCTGATTCAGTTATCACCGAGTTTGAGTTGGATGAGAATTGTGAAAATCCAAAGTTTAAGGCAGATTATCTCTTAGTTGTAGGTCTGGAAAAAGTAGAAAATGGTTCGAATGGCATTGATTATAGGCCAAAAGAAGCATATCTCCTGACAAGGGATCAAATAAACGCTTATCCTCATAAAATAAAAAAGATAGTTTCATTTAATAGTAAGTTA
>JBMFLB010000041.1:0-985 GCA_049971465.1 Minisyncoccia bacterium | reverse complement strand
TCTATAAGTTTTGCAAAAAATTGGATAATAAAATTTTTAAATGATAAGTATAAAAAATTATGCGTTTAACTATAATAGTAAGCTTTATATGGTCAAATCAAATGGGACTAGTCAATGCGTATTTCTATTAGATAAATAATAAAATTAATTAAAAATTCTAAATAATAAAAAAATTTTGAAATTGATGATAAAAGGTCTGAATGCAAGGGAAATAGCAAAGGTACTTCTAGGTATTTATTTGCAGTTTATGATGAGGAAAATTTTAAACGATATATTAGAAAAAGATTAAATGAAATTCTCAAAGATTTGCAGTTAATCTAAGGATTCAAAATAATTTTATCTTCTTTATAAGGCTTCAGGATAACGATTTGGTTAGAGAACAAAGGCTTATATTTTCTCCACGTCCTGAATTCCCATATGCTGGCCCAGAATAAAACCCTAATCTCCCGAAATTTTAATAACAATATTATTTGAATAATAGCCACAATTTTTCATAGATGGTATTTTGATAGAAATGTTTATTACTAACATTGTTATTATTATTAACAATGTCCTATATCGTTCACCAAAAAATAAATGGAAAATTGTATGCCTATGAGGTTACTGGCATATGGGATCCTGAAAAGAAAAATTCAAAACAGAAGAGAAAATATCTTGGAAGGGTAGATCCTGATACAGGGGAAATAATAAAGAAAAGGGAACCACCTAGGCCTATGTTTGCATATGATTATGGTGATGTGAGAGTGGCTGAGATATTTTATAAAAGATCTGGATTGGAAGAAGCTTTAAAAAAAATATTCGGCAAAGATGAGGAGAAGATTAAGATCCTTATAATTTCAAGGCTGATCAATCAGCTTCCGCTGAAAAGGATAGGAAACTGGTATGAAAGAATTTATTTGGCAAAAAAAGAAATAAATCTAAGTTCACAGAGAATATCAGAGCTATTAAGATTAATGGAAGAAAGGATTGGCGAATTTTTCAATAC
>JBMFLB010000040.1:0-1213 GCA_049971465.1 Minisyncoccia bacterium | reverse complement strand
CTCAGAAAGGATAAAATCTATTGTATCCGGTAGGTATTTATAAAAAATGGATGTAGTTATTTTAGAGTTATCCTCTCTTTTATGGACACAAACGATAGGTAATATTACACCACCGCCGTTAATTGTTGCTTGTGCTACAAGAAAAATATGTGAGTAATTTTTAACTTTATCAATATTATTTTTTAATAAATTTAAATTTATAGATGATCTTTTAAATATATTAATATTCAAATAAGTGATTCTAGTAAATTCTTTTTCCAGAATTTCTTTAAAGTTGAGATTTAACCATAATGAAGAAAGTATTTTTCTATTATATTTTGTAATTTTATCTGGTTTAACTATAATAAATTGATTTTTATTTTTTATAATAAATTCATCATAATTTACTGCGATATATGTTGGTTCATATTTATTTATAGTTTCAATTACCTTATTTAAAGCCCCCTCCTTAATAATATCATCATCTGCAAAAGTCCATATGTATTTTCCCCTAGAATTTTCAATTGCTTTAATTAAATTCATATCAAAGCCTAAATTTTTTTCATTGCAAGAATATCTTATAAAATTATATTTATTGCTATACTCTTCCAAAATTTTAGGAGTTGAGTCAGTAGAGCCATTGTCTGAAACAAATATTTCTATTAATTCTTTTGTACTTTCGATCTCTTTTATAAGGGCATCTAAACATTCTCTTAGCTCATTTTGTCTATTCCATGTTGGTATTACAAATGAAAGTAAGGGGTTGATATTATCACTGTGATTAACATTCTTATTAAATTCCATTTAATATCAACTCTATAGTAATAAAATATTTCAATATAAATTTTTTGATGTGATACAGTATCTCCGAATGATAAAAATTTATGATTCAAGATAAAAATAATTGGGTAATTTGACAGAAAATTATATATTATTAGATATCTTTTAGATATATCATGAAAAAAAAAGACCTATTATAGCCCAGACATATTTGGAAATAGATGGGATTCAGGGATTCTTTATTAGAAAAGTTACAAAATTTGGTACAAGTGCAAAAGCAGATGTACCAAAAGAATACCTTGGGAAAACAGTTTATGTGGTTGTATTATAGTTAAACGCATAATTTTTTATACTTATCATTTAAAAATTTTATTATCCAATTTTTTGCAAAACTTATAGATTTGGAGAAATCGTAAAATGCTTTTGCTACTATGTATCTCATATGTGCTAGTGA
>JBMFLB010000039.1:0-1756 GCA_049971465.1 Minisyncoccia bacterium | reverse complement strand
AAGAAATGGAATTCTCCTCAGCAGTTTATTCAGGATGCTTTGAATGAGAAGATAGAGCGCTGGAAGAAGGAGCATCCTGGACACCCGTGAGGTGAGGAGAAATGAATGAAGAAGGGACACAACAAAACTGTGAAAAATGGGCTTTAGAACTCGAACAAATTGGTGAAATATGGAATGCTAAGGTTATTAAAAAAAATTTATCTATAGAAGGAAAAGCTTCGGATTGTATGATACATTATACTACTTGTCACTGGATTGTAATCGAGAAAAAAACTGGAACAAAAATAAAAGACTCTATAGAGCAATTTGAAAATACAATAAAAGCTGCTTTACAAAAAGGATTTAATATAAAATATGTTTTATTAATATTGTCTGGAAAAAGAGAAAAATTGGGGAAAGAAAAATCCAGATATCGTGTTTCAAAAACTAATCAATCTTTTACAGGTAAGGCATTATACAGTACGGTATCGACAAAATCTGGTCCAGTATACGTATTAAAAAAATATATAGTGTGTGTAATAGATATTGATGAAATTGACAAATTCAATAAAAGGGAAAGAATTGATTTATATGAAAATCAAAATTAAAAAAAATTAAAATATCAATTTTAAATAGCTATCTTTGATAGAAAAATGACTCTTTATATATATCTAAATAAGGATATTTCAAAACCAGATGAAAATTATGGCAAGGTTTATTTGACGAAGAAAAAGTTAATCGTATATTCATATGATATATTTAAAAGTGTGTTAAATAAATATTTTTCATTTAAAGAGGAAAAACTCTCAATATGGAAATATGATACCAATGAAAGTTTAGGCGAATTAGTTGCTTCTGACGGGAATATTGATTTATTATTAAAAGAAGCTTTTGGAATTGCTAAAATTTCAGGTAAATTAAAATTAAATGGAAAAGAATTGCCTATGGTTTTGGAGTTTAGTGTAGATAAGGAATATAGTGATGTTTATGGGGACATAAATTTAGATTTAACATTGGAATATGGAGGATTATGTGATTATTTAGATTCTCTCTCCAAAGAATCTTATCAAAAAGTTAAAGAAAATATTTTTAATTTATTAAAAGATTTTAATTATGAATTAACAGAAAAAATTAAAAAAGAAGGATTTGATATAAAAGATTCAATAGATTATGCTTATATCAGCCGTATTCCTGAAAATCAAGATGATGTAATAGAATTATACATTATTTATAAACCGAGAGGAGATTTAATAAAAGAAGTATTAAAAATTATGGGGAAATCTATTATAGAAAACGATGAAATAGAAGAAAATAAACCATGGGTTATAAAAACACGTAAATCAAAGTTATATACTGTTGATAATATAGTTAATTTTATTTCTTCTATTAAAGAGGTTAAAAATGAAATACAAAAAATAATTGACAGAAATATAGTAGTTGACACTACCCATAGTATTGTTTTAGATTTTAGTAATAATAAAGATAACAGAATAAAAATATACGATTTATTTAAAAATAACATTTTTATACCTTTTCTAGAGCTATTACCTGAAAACGATAAATTAAAAAAAGATTATATTAATAAAATTTTAAATAGAAATATAAATAATAAATTTTTTAATAGTTAAATAATAAATTATCATAGAAATAGTTCATAAAATATAAATATTCGATTTTCCATGTTTAATTGTTCATCAATATGAAAAAATGAATTATATGGGTGGTAAAGAATGGTGAATAATGTAGATAAAACAGAGGACGAAAATAGGAAAAAAAC
>JBMFLB010000038.1:0-1771 GCA_049971465.1 Minisyncoccia bacterium | reverse complement strand
AGTGTTTTAAATAATAATTAAAATAGAATTAAATTAAAAAAATACTTGTTTTTTGTTTTATAAAATATAAAATAAAAAATAGATAAAAATTTAATGGCCACGTAGCCAAGTGGTAAGGCAGCGGTCTGCAAAACCGCAATGCGTGGGTTCAATTCCCACCGTGGCCTCAAAAATTTTACTTTATAAATTTTATTAATGATGCGCATTATATTAATAAACGCATCTTATTATATTTTTTTATATTTTTTTATTTTGTATGTTATCGTTGAATATAAATTAAAATAAATCTATAATTTTATCTTGATAAACGTAAATTATTTCGGTATCGCCGAATTTAGTAATTATATTTTCAGCTGTTGGATAAGTATGACCGTGTAAAAGATACTTTGGTTTCTTTTGTTCAATATATTCTCGCAATGCTTTATATCCCTGATGAGCTAATTCCTCTGGTTCATCGTTTATACCATATGGCGGGCAATGAACAAGCATAACATCAACTCTTGGAAAATCTTTTAGTAATTTAGTTGCTTCTTCTTGAGTATACATCTTAGCAGAGGAATCGTTTTTGTATCTAACAGAACCCTCAAACCCACCAAAAACTAAACCCCCAAATTCAAAAGTTTTTAAATGCATATTAATAATACCAAGCGGTTCAAAATACATTCCAGAGTCATGATTGCCATAAACTCCAAGTTTAGGAATGTTAGTTATATCTTGTAATTCCTGAAGTGAAAAATAATCTAAATCGCCGAGAGTACAAATTAGCTCAACTGGGTTTTTACTAAGTATTTGCTTTATGTTTTCTTTTGGAGGTCTATCGGCAATTGCTAAAACTTTCATATTAATTTTATTTTAACAAATTTATTGACCTTGTAAACTGCTTGTATAACCGCACCCAATTTTGGACTCTAAAGGTGTTTTTAATTTCTAAGACCTTGGATTTAATTATAACATAAATTACGTTTGAGAAAACTTATTTTTAAAAGCACAATGCCCTCTTTCGGTATTGTAAAAAATAAGATAATCAATGGGCGAACGGTTAAAAGAGACTTTCTCTCATACCGGGGTCTGGGGAAGGCGTGGAGAGGTTCAAGGGGAGGAAACGCCTTGGCCGCGAGCCATAGCCGCGCTTTGCGCGGCGAGCCAGTATTTCCGTATAAAGCAGGGCTCAGCGCCGCTGAATCTGTCGGCAAAATTCCTGAAAGTTTGATACTGGAGCATTTATACAACCAAATCCGAACCTATTTTGAACAAAATCCCGATTGATTGCCGCGCTTCGCGCGGCAGAAACCAAAACGGAACGCTCGGGCGGGACGGGAAGAAAAAAGGGGTGTGGGGGAAATGAATTCCCGTCCCGCCCTCGCTTTCGCCGCCGCCGAATTTCGTTCTTCGCTTCGCAAAAAGCGCCACCAAGAAAAAAATTTGTGTTTACCCCACCCACCCGTGCACACACAACTGATTTTTTTTACTTCCCTAAAAAGATTCTTTCATCATTATTTATTGCTTTATTATTCTAATCGCTTTGCCGTTTATTAAAGCGTCAGCGATTTTTTTGTACGCCGCGTAAAGAATTCTTTGATAAGTGCTTTGTGAGGTGTGCATTTTTTTGGCAGCTTCTTTTTGCTCTAAATCATTGATATGCCGTAAGCGGTAAGCTTCCATTTCTTCAGTTGTTAATTCCACAATTTCAAGAAACCTCATTGGTACACCTTGGGGTTTGAAATATGTTATTTTAGGGTCAAACATTATTTTTCTGCAAAGTCTTGGTCTT
>JBMFLB010000037.1:0-1843 GCA_049971465.1 Minisyncoccia bacterium | reverse complement strand
GCTTTGATTGGTTATCGCACCGCTTATTTAAAAGCTCATTGGCCTATTGAATTTATGACTAGTTTATTAAACGCGGATGTTAATGATATTGAGCGCATTTCTTTTTTAGTTTCGGAATGTCGTGAAAAAGGAATTGAAATTTTACCTCCGGATGTAAATAAAAGTTTTGTAAATTTTGCTCCAGAAGGGGATAAAGCCATTCGTTTTGGACTTTTGGGCATAAAAAATGTTGGTGAGCATATTACTAATGTAATTATTGAAGAAAGGGCGCGCGGCGGTCCTTATAAAAATTTAGAAGATTTTTTAATTAGAATTCAAGATAAAGATTTAAATAAAAAATCAATCGAAGCTTTGGCTAAAAGCGGGGCATTGGATTCTTTAAGGATAGAACGAAATCAAATCATTTTAAACATTGAAGATGTTTTAAAATTTGCTTCAGCTAATAGAAAAAATAATTTAAATCAATCATCATCTCTTTTTGGTTCGTCTTTTCAATTAAATTCTTTAAAATTAAAATCTGTTCCAGAAGCAACTGCTGAAGAAAAATTAAAATGGGAGCGCGAGCTTTTAGGATTTTATTTATCTAGTCATCCTTTAGAAAATTATAATGAAAAAATAAAAAAATTAGGCTGCCGGCCAATTAAAGAAATTAAATTAATAAAAAATGAAAATCAAGTGGTTAGAGTTGCCGGGGTGATATCTAAAATGAAAAAAATTTTAACTAAATCCGGCCAGCCAATGATTTTTGTTACTTTAGAAGACCTATCTAATGAGCAAATTGAAGTTATAGTTTTTAATAATACTTTAGAAAAAAGTATTGGCATTTGGGCTGAAAATAATGCTGTAATTATTCAAGGCAAAATTTCGTTACGCGATGGCCAAACCAAAATAATTTGCGAAAAAGCAGCTAAATTAAAATAAGTTATAGCGCGCTTTTTATTTTTATGATATAATATGATATAATTAAATAAATTACAAAAGGTCGTTGATTAATTAAATATTTTTTATTATTTATTTATTAATTTTTTTAAAGTCGTTTTTTTTATAAAATATATAAATGTCATTTTTAAAAAAATATTTTAAAAAGTTATTTAGCCAAGAGTCGTTTACAATCACAGAACTTATTGTAACTATATCAGTAATTGCTGTTTTAATGGTTATAGTTCTTTTATTTGTTAATCCACTTACTTATACTAAGCAAGCTCGAGATGACAAAAGAGTTTCTGATTTAAAAAATTTAAATTCAGCAATTTCTTTTTTTATAAGCGATACTCAAGGTCAATATCCGATGGGTAGTTCTTCAGTAGTTTATATTTCAATTCCTGATATAGATCCAAATTGTTCAAATTTAGGCCTTCCAGCTCCAACTAGTGGTTGGTCATATCATTGTGTTCCAAGCTCAACTTTGCGCAATACTGATGGCACTGGCTGGATACCAATTGATTTTACAAAACAATCTTTTGGCAAATCTTTGTCTTCTTTACCAGTTGATCCAATAAATCAAACCTCTACTTTAAATTATTATTCTTATATTTATGATCCTTTAACTGGAAAATATGAATTAAATGCTAAATTAGAATCACCTAAATATCAAGATATAGCTACTACAGATGGTGGAGATAATAATAATTTATATGAAGTTGGTCTTGATTTAGCTTTAAGTCCTACTTTAAGTTCTAAAACTGCATTAAATGCTTTTATAAAAACAATAGGAGGGGCAAGTGATGAATATTTATCTTCTCTATCTCCAACCTCAGACGGAGGATATATATTAGGAGGAGTTACTTATAGTTACGGCGCAGGAGGTGATGATATGTTTATAGTTAAACTTGATTCTTCTTTT
>JBMFLB010000036.1:0-1845 GCA_049971465.1 Minisyncoccia bacterium | reverse complement strand
GCAGCGGCAAATCAAACATTATTGATGCTATTCGGTGGTTATTAGGCGAAAGAGAAGCAAAAAATTTACGTGGTGCAAAAAGTGATGATTTAATTTTTGCCGGCAGTTCTAAAAAGCCAAGAATGGGTTTGGCTCGGGCAACTTTATATTTTGAAAACAAAAATAAATTTTTTCCATTAGATTATTCAGAAATAACTTTAAGCCGCGAAGTTTCAAGAGACGGAAATAGTTTTTATTATTTAAATAAATCAGAAATTAGATTAAAAGATTTAATTGATTTTTTAGCTAAGGCTCGGTTGGGAACCCAAGGAATGATTGTTATTACTCAAGGCAATAGCGATAGGTTTGTCCGCGCTTCTTTAGATGAGCGCCGCGAAATGATTGAAGAAACATTAGGATTAAAAGAATATCGCCTTAAAAAAAATGAAGCCATACGTAAACTTAAAAATACTAAAATTAATTTAGATAAAGTTCGGGCTTTAATTGATGAAATTTTACCGCATCTTCGTTCTTTAAAACGTCAAACTTCAAAGTGGGAAAAAAGAGGTTTGTTAGAAGAAGAATTAAATCAAAGCTTAAAAGTTTTTTTTGGGAGCAGTTTTCAAAAAATTAACGCCGAATTATTAAAAATTGATTTAGAAATTAAAAACCATTTAAATCTAAAAGAAAATTTAATAAATAATAAGCATCAAGCTGAAAAATATTTAAAAGAAATTGAAGCTAATCAACCTAAAGAAAGAGAAGAATTAAAAGAAATTAAACTGCAAATTGAAAATTTAATGAATCAAAAAAATAATTTGCAAAAAGAAATTGTTAAATTAGAATTTCATCTGGAAAAATTAAATAATCAAAAATTGTCTTCTGGAGAAAATTTAAATACTGATCAACTTTTAGATTTAATTTTAAAAATAAAATCAAAATTGTCAGATTTAATTAATAATAATTTAGAAGAAAATAAAACTAAAGTAATTATTCAAGAAGTTTTAAAAGATATAGATAAAATATTTAAAGCTGAAAAAAATGAAAACGAAGAATATTTAGAAGTTAAAAAAGAACTGGAAAAAATAAATCAAGATTTAAAAAATTTAGATCAGCAAATAAGTTTATTAAAAAATAAAGAAAATGAAACATTAAAAAGTCAAGATAATTTTTATTCTTTGTTTAAAGATGCGGTTCAAAAATTAAGATTAGCTGAAAGCGAATTTGAAAAATGGGAATATCAATATCAAAATTTAATTTTTGAAAAAGAAAAATTAGAACTTAAAATTTCGGATTGGCGACATCAAGTTCGGCAATTTAATTGTGATCCAAATGATTTTGAAAATATTAAAGAAATTGAATTTAATAATTTAAATTTAGAAGAATTAGAAAGAAAAATTTTAAAATTAAGAGGAGAATTAGCAGCAATTGGCGATATTGATGAATCTTTGCTTAAAGAAGCTAAAGACACCGAAGAAAGATATTCTTTTTTAGAGAATCAACTTAAAGATTTAGAGCAAGCCAGTTTAGATTTAAATAACTTAATTAAAGAATTAAATTTAAAAATAGAAGATGAATTTGGAAAAGCTTTTACAAAAATTAATTTAGAATTTGATAAATTTTTTAAAGCTATGTTTGGCGGCGGCCAAGCTAAACTAAAATTAGTTTCTTTAAAAAGTAAAAATAATCAGGACAATTTAAATGAAAATAAATTAAATCAGAACGAAAATCAAAATCAAAACAATGAAAACGAAGAAGATTCTAATGAAAAAGGAATAGAAATTGATATTAAGCTTCCGATGAAAAAATTAACCTCTTTAGATGTTTTATCTGGAGGAGAAAGAAGTTTAATTGGCATTGCGGCTT
>JBMFLB010000035.1:0-2014 GCA_049971465.1 Minisyncoccia bacterium | reverse complement strand
CAAGGGAAAACGAGATGTCATCGAGCACGGTGATTGTGCCGTACGCCTTGTGGATTTTGTCTGCTTTGATTTCCATGAGATTATTCCTCCTTATTTTATCCCGGATTTCTTATCCAGGAAACGTTGTCAAAGTACCGTTCCCTGATATTCGAAGTCCGGGATATCATGTTGCAGCGGTTCATCCTTGTGTCAGCAAAAAAACAAAACTCGCTAAATTTCATCCCTTAAAATAAAAAGAATTTTTGCTGGCTCTGCACGTTAAATCTGTTGACAAAATTCCTGAAAATTTGATATTTTGAGGCCTGGGTGGGAATCGAACCCACGTATAGGAGTTTTGCAGACTCCCGCCTTACCACTTGGCTACCAGGCCTAATTATTTTCTTGAATGAAAAATTTAATTCTTGGCATTGGTTTAATATTCATTTTTCTTAACATACTAAATTGAATTTTTGGTAAATGTTCTACTATCATTTTATAAACATCTAATGATTTTTCAAATGGGAAAATACTTATTGTTACTTTTGCTGTTTCCAGTTTTTCATCAACTTCAATATTAGTAATAGTCACTACAGCATTATCAAAATCAAATTCTTTTTCTAAAAATTTAGCCAACTCTTTATTTAAAACACTTGCTACTCTTAAATTTCTAAAAGTACGCATAAATTAAAATGCTAATTTATCGCCTTTTTTTAATTCTATATTGCTTTCAACCAACATGCCAAATTCATTACCTTGTTCTACTTGTTGCACATCAACTTTATTTAATTGCATATTTAAAATTCTACCATCACCAACAATTCGACTACCTCTCATAATTTCAAAATTTTCATAATTTTTTACAAAATCATTTAATACTTTCCCGCCAACAATTTGTTGTTTACCTTTTTTATCAAATATTGCTAAAATTTCTACAATTCTTTTTGGCTGTAATAAATTTTCTAAATATTCTTTTACTTGTTTTTCTAATTCATAAATTATATCACCGGTAATAATTTTTATTCTATGAGCATTTGCTAAATTTTTTGCCGCACTATCAATTTTTACCTTAAATCCGATAATGATTGCTTTAACAATATCAGCAGTTTTTACTACGTTTTCATAAATATCACCAATAAACTTTTGAAAAATAAAAAACTTGTTATTTAACTCGGGATTATTTTTTATTAAAAATTCTAATGCTTCTAATGAGCCGCTTTCAGCTGCAACTAAAATAATTTTTATTTTATTTTCTTGATCACTTCCTTTATTTTTAACTTCTTTATCTTCTAATTTTATTGCTTTATTTAATTGTTCTTTATCAAAATGCGCAAAAAATTGTTCGCCAATTGATGGTAAATTATCAAATCCCAAAATCAATCCCGGCATTCCAGCAATTAATTCATTTACTTGCTTTTTTTGAAAATTTTCTAAAATTTTAACCTTTCCTTGAGCACTTATTGTTTGAATAAATTGTCCTTTTTTTAAAATGCCATCTTTTAAAATAATTCCAATCTCATTGCCTCTTCTTTTATCTAATGATGATGTTAAAACAAAACCAGTTGGAATTGAATTTGGATTATAAGATAAATCTTCAACCTCAGCTAAAAACAAAATTAAATCCAGCAATTTTTCTACACCTTCTCCTGTCTTTGCTGAAATTGCTTCCCAAGAAACATTACCACCATATCCTTCAAGAAAAATTCCGCTATCCGCTAAACTTTGTTTTGTTCTTTGCAAATCAGCATTTTTTTTATCAATTTTATTTATTGCAACAATGAAAGGTATTTTTGAATTTTGAATGTGTTGATAGGCTTCTTTTGTTTGAGGTTTAACACCCTCATCAGCCGCAACAACTAAAACTGCAATATCAGCAATAAGACTACCCTTTTGTCTCATAGCAAAAAATGCTTCATGGCCAGGAGTATCAATAAAAGTTATTTTTTTATCTTTATATACAATTTCATAAGCACCAACTGATTGAGTAATTCCTCCTGCTTCCCGCGCTGCAATATTTGTTTTACGAATATAATCAAGC
>JBMFLB010000034.1:0-2081 GCA_049971465.1 Minisyncoccia bacterium | reverse complement strand
GGAATTGCTATTCCTTGGGAGCAATAATTTGGGAAGCAGCAAAAAACTCAATAAAGAGGTTACCATCAAAATAAAATTTATGAAGTACGAAGTTAAATTTAATAAAAAACTTTATCGCAAGAAAGCAATTAAAATTGCAGTTAATTCTTTTCAGAAATTGGCAAAATTTACTGTTAAAAACGATAAGGATTATTTTATTGTATTAATACAGCCATTTTATAAAGAAGTAGAAGATACGATTAAAGATGAATTTAATAATTTTGTATTAGCTCATAATAGTTTATAAATTAATTACAAAAATAATCATGCAAGAGGAAAATAAAAAATTAAAATTATTAAACAAACAGGCAAGTTTTTTTCGTTATCAAAAGGTGGGAGAAAAATATTTATTGACCAATATTATTGGTGAGTATGTTTTTTTAACTCCTAAAGAATTTGATGAGTTTATTAAAGGAACTCTTTCTCGCAGAAGTAAAACTTATCAATTATTAAAAAATAAACATTTTTTGAAAAACTCAGTTGAATCACTAGCGGAAACTATCATTAAATATCGCCAAAAACATCAATTTTTATATGAAGGGCCTTCGCTTCATATTATTGTAGTAACTTTAAATTGCAATTATCGTTGTGTTTACTGTCAGGCTAGTTCTCGTTATTATAAAGAAAAAGATGCAAAAAATTTTGATTTGGATAAAGATACAGCTCAAAAAATAGTTGATACTATTTTTGAGAGTCCCAGTAAATCAATTACTATTGAATTTCAAGGTGGTGAGCCATTAATTAATTGGCCTATAATTAAATTTATAATTGAATACGCAGAAAAATTAAATAAGAAATATCATAAAGATTTACTATTTACTATGGTTAGCAATTTAAGTTTAATGACCGATACAATTTTTAAATATTGTCGTAAACATCGAGTTGCTTTAGCTACTTCTTTAGACGGTCCGGAATATTTACATAATTTAAATCGACCCTCGCCCGACGTAAATAGCTATAAAGCTACTACCAAATGGATTCAAAAAATAAAAACTGATGAAAAAAAACATCCAAAAGATGTTTATTATCTTAACGCTTTATTAACGGTATCTCGAAATTCATTAAAATATCCGAAAGAAATAATTAATGAATATTTAAAGTTGGGTTTCACCGGTATTCATTTAAGGCCCTTAAGTCAACTAGGTTTTTCTCATGGCAATTTTAATATTATTGGTTATTCAGAAAAAGAATTTTTTGATTTTTGGAAAAAGTCAGTAGATTATATTTTAGAACTAAACAAGAAAAAAATATTTTTTTATGAAAGGGGGATTGTTATTATTTTAAAAAAGTTATGGATGTCTAATGATCCCAATTTTATGGATTTGCGTTCTCCGTGTGGTGCTGGTATTGGACAAATTCTTTATAATTATGATGGAAAAGTATATACTTGTGATGAGGGAAGAATGCTCGGTAATGATATTTTCTTATTAGGAAATGTTAAGAAAGATTCTTATCAAGAATTAATATCATCTCCTAAATTAAGAATGGTTTGTCAGGCATCCATTTTAGAAAATACTCAATGTGATAAATGTGTTTATGAACCATATTGTGGTATATGTCCCGTTTTAAATTATGCTCTATATGGAAATATTTTTGCACCACAAATTAATACCTTTTGGTGTCAATTACATAAAGATATGTTTAATTATGTTTTTGCTAAATTACAAGACCCTAAAATAGAACAAATATTTAAATCATGGGTTGGTTTAATCCCAATAAAAAATAAAAAATATCTCCAAAAGTAAGAAACAAAATATACATGAAAAAGGATAAAAGAAAAAATATAAAAAAAGAAGTTCAAAAAATTGCAATACCTTCAATTAAAAAAGATTTAAAATCATTTTTAACTAGCGAAGAAGGCAAAATTACGAAGAAAAATGTTTTAAAATTAGGAACAGCTTTATTTATTATTTCTCAAGTATTACAACAAGGAATTATAAAAGGAGCTGATAATATTGAATTTAAAAATACTCCTTTAAAAAATAATAGCCATAATCAAATAGTTTTTTCTTCTCACGTCTCGCATTCCTCTCATGCTTCTC
>JBMFLB010000033.1:0-2261 GCA_049971465.1 Minisyncoccia bacterium | reverse complement strand
ATGGGGCTGAATTGAAGTAAATACATAAGGAATGCTCTCTGTTGAAGTTGCTATATTTTGAGTAGTTTTTACTTCTAAATTTTGTATTTTACGCGATGGTTGCAAAATAAAAAAATAATAAATTACTACTCCACCTAAAATAATGATGACACTTAATGCTATCAGCAAATTATTTTTCTTCATTAATTTTATTATAGCACAATAATTTTATAATTAATTGTGGATAACTTTAATATTTTTAAATTACATTATTGACATTTATATTTTTTAAAATATTATAAAAATATTATGAATCTTATACCAACTGTTATTGAAAAATCTGGATACAGCGAAAGAATATATGATATTTATTCAAGGCTATTAAAAGAAAGAATTGTGTTTTTGGGTGGACCAATTGATGATAATGTTGCAAATAGTATCATTGCCCAACTTTTATTTTTAGAACATGAAGACCCAGAAAAAGAAATAAAAATGTATTTAAATACACCAGGCGGAGTAGTGACAGCGGGTTTAGCAATTTATGATACAATGCAATATATTAAAGCGCCAATATCAACTATTTGTGTTGGTATGGCTGCGTCAATGGGAGCGGTTTTATTGGGAGCAGGTAAAAAGGGGAAAAGATTTGCATTGCCAAATTCAGAAATTATGTTGCATCAGGTTATGGGTGGAGCTGAGGGCCAAGCAATTGAAATTGAAATAACTGCCAAACATATTGTTCAAATAAAAGAAAAAATAAATCAAATTTTAGCAAAGCACACTGGTCAAAAAATTGAACAAATTGAAAAAGATACTGATCGTGATTTTTATCTTACTTCACAAGAAGCAAAAGATTACGGCTTAATTGATGAAATTATAAAAACAAAAAAATAAAAACTATCTGTGGATAACTTACTATCCTAAATGCGATCGCACTTGGGAAAGTGAATAATAAAAATAAAAAGGTACTCTATAGCCCGGATTCTGTCTAATCTCAACTTAAGTTGAGACGAGGCAATAATTTGTCTAGCCCATTGATTGCTCGCAGGGTCAAGCGGCATTCTCTGATAAAAATCAGAGCACAGCCTTGCACTTTGGTAAGGATTTAGCCGTTTCACTTTAGTGTTGCCACTAAACTAATCCCAATGGGATTTCTTACCTCTTACGAGGCAAGACGTCTCTGTTCGCACCTCTAAGCTTTCGCTCGATGGGAATTACCCACTACCATTGCCTTAAAGGCTAAGTGTCCGGAGCTTCCTCTGTATTAAAACAGCTATTGCCTAGAGTACCAATATTATTATATCTATTTTTTAAAAAAATGCATCTGATAATTTAAATAAATCTTATGTGGATAACTTACTATCCTAAATGCGATCGCACTTAGGAAAGTAAAATAAAATTAATTAAATTAATTTTATTTTTAAAAATTTTTTCTTGCCAATTTTAATAATTTGATCATTATGTAATTCAATTATTTCATTAATATCAGTTTTAGTAACATTATCAATATCAATTGCTTTTTGTAAAATTAAACGGCGCGCTTCACTTTTACTTTGTATCCCTGCTTTTACTAACAAATCAATTATATTTATTTTTTTTATTGCTATTTTTAATTCCGGAATGTCATTGCCAATTTCTTTTTTAGAAAATAATTTTATAAAATTATCTTTTGCTTGCTGCGCTTTTTTACTATTATAATATTTTTGAACTATTTTAAATGCTAATTCTAATTTTGCATCACGAGGATTTTTGGTATGAATTGGATTTTCTCCCAACAATAAAATAAAATATTTATCAATTAAATTATCAGGTATAGACATAATTTTACCAAACATATCATCAGGTAGATCGTTTATTCCAATATAATTATTATAACTTTTACTCATTTTTCTTATGCCATCAATTCCTTCAATTAATGGCACTGTTAAAATATCTTGGGGTTTTAATCCAAATTTTTCCATCAAAGTTCTTCCCATTAAAAAATTAAATTTTTGATCAGATCCTCCAATTTCAATATCAGATTTTACCATTACTGAATCATAACCTTGAAATACAGGATAAAGAATTTCATGTAACCGTAAAGATTTTCCTTGAGCAATTCTTGTATGAAAATCTTCTCGTTCCAAAATTTGTTGAACACTAACCAACATTAAAAGTTGCAATAATTTTTTGGTATTTAATTTTTCTAACCATTCGCTGTTATAATGAATTTCCGCTTTATTTAAATCAATAACTTTTGCTGCTTGTTTTAAATAGTTTTTCATATTATTTTTCACTTCTTT
>JBMFLB010000032.1:0-2275 GCA_049971465.1 Minisyncoccia bacterium | reverse complement strand
TACACCTATCAGGCTAATATTTTCACCTCCTGAGAAAGGCACATATTGAAATGGCCTTTCTCATATTTAAGGAAAAAGCATTTCAAACTATACATATCGGACGTTTAGAGAATAATCTTTATATATTCTAAACTCTTATAATAATTATGGATTTAAAGGAATATCCTTTAGTTTCTGTAGTAATTTTAAATTATCAAGGATTAAATCTTATTGAAGAATGTATAAAACGTGTATTGAATTCCACATATAAAAATATTGAAATTATTTTTATAGATAACAATTCCAATGATGGGAGTTTTGAAAAAGCATTAAATATTTTGAAAGATAAAAAAAATTCATTTATCATTAAAAACCATGAAAATATTGGATTCACAAAAGGTTTTAATCAAGGATTAAAAATGAGTCATGGAGATTTAATTCTTTTATTAAATAATGATGCATTTATTTTTGAGGATTCCATAGAAAATTATGTAAAATTTTTTAAGGAAAATCCAGATGTGGGTTTAGCTGAAGGAAGAATAATCAATTTAAAAGATGATATTATAATTGGTGTTAGCACTCCTGATATAATAAATATTTTTGGAATTTTACATGAATATGTTGAAATTCCTTCAGATGATTATTTAAAGAGAAAAACAAGAATTTTCAGTCCTGTAGGTGTATGGCCTATGATCAAAAAAGAGGTTTATAATAAAGTAGGCGGTTATGATGATGATTTTTTTATGTTTGAGGAGATTAGGGATTTGAGTTATAGAGTTCTTTTAAATGGATATAAAGTAGGATATGTTTATGATGCTAGAACTTATCATATAGGAAGAACCACTCGTCCAAAAGAAAATTATGGTAATCAAATTAAAAATTTATTAATCTTTCATCAAACTAAAAATCAACTAATGTTTTTCTATAAAAATTTTTCTAAAATTACAATTATTAAATACATAATTCCTTATACATTTTTAAAAATTTTTGATATTATTCAAAGTTATTTTAGATTAGATAAATATACATTTAAATCTAAATTGGCAGGTTATGTATGGTTTATTAAAAATTTAAACTATATAAAAAATAAGAGAAAAATAATACAAAAAAATAGAATTATAGATGATAAAGAAATTTTAAAATATCTTATTCCTTTTCAAATAAATTTAATTAAAAAAGTTTATTTAATACGAAAAAATTATTTAAATAAAATTTCATATAAAGGAAAATAAGTGGATAGGTTATGAAAATTTTATTGTTGAATTTAAATCATAATAAAAAGTATTCCACTATCGGCGGAGGAAATAAGCATCTATATTACATATTCAATGAATTAAAAAATAAAAAAGATGTTGAAATAAATAATTTTTTTATAGAAATTGAGAATTTTAATATTAAAAATATAATATTATCTTTTATAAAATTTCTAAATGAAATAAAAAATTTTATTCCAAAAAGTGATATTATTCTGGTCAATAGCCCCTATCCAAATGATTTTTTTGCGGGTTTAATACTATATTTTAAAACAAAAATTCCAGTTGCCATTTATTTTCATCATTATCTTTCACCTTTTTATAAACCTATCAAAAGAGGTTTTTTTAGATCATTTATATACGGTATAGTATTAAGTTTTGAAATTGCATTGGCTAAAATTTTTGAAATTCCAATATTTATTGATAACCATAAATTTTATAAATTAGGAGCTATAAATTTATATGAGGATGAAGATGCACCAGATAAAATAAATTTAGATAAATATAGAAATAATAAAGAAAAAATATATGATCTTTGTTATATAGGTCGATTACAAAAGCATAAAGGAATTATAGACCTTTTAAAAGTAATTAAAAAATTAAAGAAAAAAGGTTATAACCTAAAAATAGCATTAATTGGGGAAATTGGTAAAGAAAAGAAAAAATTAATTAGAATTATAAAAAAATATAAGATAAAAGATAACATAATATTTTTTGGAAAATTACAGGAAGATGAAAAAAATAAAATACTTGCAAAATCAAAAATATTTATTAGTCTAAGCTATGAAGAAGGTTGGGGTCTAAGTGTAATGGATGCTGCATACTTAGGAATTCCCATAGTGGCCTACTCATTGAGAGCTTATTCATATTTAAATGATAATTATTTTAAATGTAAGGTAGGTGATTTAAATGATGTTGTAGAAAAAATAATTTATATAATGGAAAACTATGAAGAAGCTACAAAATTAAGCTTAGAGGCTGAGAAAATAGTATCTAACTACGATTATAAAAAAATCTCAAATGACCAATATAAATATTATTTA
>JBMFLB010000031.1:0-2297 GCA_049971465.1 Minisyncoccia bacterium | reverse complement strand
TTAAAAAAATTAGGTAATAATTATGTTATCCTTTATCCTAAATTAACTTATTTACCGTTTCTTAAAAATCAAATTGCTTTTCTATATGATTTGCCTTTGGAAAAGAGATATTTAATTAATAGTGTTAATTTAAAAGAAAATATTCAAAAAGAATTTGATAAAATTCAAAAGGAATTAGAAAATATTTCAGAAAATAAAATAAAAGAATTAAATTTATGAGTATATTGTTTATTATTATAGGTTTATCTATTTTAATCCTTGGCCATGAATTTGGCCATTTTACTTTGGCTCGTATTTTTAAAGTAAGAGTAGAGGAATTTGGTTTTGGTTTCCCTCCTCGCTTATTTTTTAAGAAAAAAAATGATACAATTTATAGCTTTAATCTTATTCCTTTAGGTGGATTTGTAAAATTAACTGGAGAAAATGATGTTGCTGGCGGCAGTGATGATATAAATAGTTTTGCTAATAAGAAAGCATGGCAAAGATCTTTAATTGTGTTGGGTGGTGTTATAATGAATATTTTTCTTGGCTGGTTATTTATTTTTTTGGTTTTGCAAATTGGTATAGCAAATCATTTAGTTATTACTAATATTATTCCATCATCGCCAGCTGCTGCGGCTAATTTAAAAAATGGAGATATTATTAAACAAGTAAGTATAGATAATAAAGTTATGATGGTTGATCCAATTATAACTGATGATTTTATTAATTTGGTTAATAATAATTTAAATAAAACAATTCAATTAACAATTCAAAGAGGAGGGAAAATTATTGATGTAAGTTTAAAGCCATTGCAAAATCCACAGCCCAATCAAGGCCATCTTGGCATTGGTTTATTAAATTCTGGACTTAAAGCACAACCATTTTTTAAAGCATTTATTAATAGCTTTATTACTGTTTTTGAAATAATTAAGTTAACGTTTAATGGATTAGTAAATTTATTTGAAAATATTTTTGTAAAACCATCCAATGTATTAAATAGTGTGGCTGGACCAGTTGGAATTTTTGTTATTATGTCCGATGCTTTTAATTTTGGTTTTTCTTATTTTTTGCAATTACTTGCTTTAATTTCATTAAATTTGGCGCTCTTAAATGTTGTACCAATTCCTGCTTTAGATGGTGGTAGGTTGTTATTTATTATTTTTGAAAAAATTTTAGGTAAACCATTATCAGAAAAAACTCAAATGATAACAACTTCAGTAAGTTTTATTTTATTATTATTATTAATTGTTTTTATAACTATTAATGATTTGCATCGATTTTAATTTTAATAAGTTTGTTATTTAGTTGTTGTAATATCTTGTATAAGTTCAAACATATTCTGGACTTTCAACGTGATCCAGAATTATGAAAATAATAAGAAAAAATATAAGTTTAAAGGCGTTGTAGGCGTCTATAATAATGCTATAAAATGGGGTATGCTTACAAAAAACCAATTAGGAAAAGCACATGAAAAATTTTTCTCATTTAAAACGCCATAGCACTTTAAATGGAAAAAATATTAAGGGATAATAATGGAAAATTAGAATCTTTAAATCTTTAAATCTTTAAACTAAAAATCAAGATGTCCAAAAATAAAAGAAAACCAAATTGGAACACAAAAATAATTGAATTTATTAACTATCATCTTAACCTTTTAGCTTATGATTTAAATGTTTTTAACCAAAAATTAATTGATTGGCTTTTGTGGTATAATATTCAAAGGCATCACTTTGCGTTTCAACAAATACCACCGATGGAATATATAGTCGATGATTTATTTTTATCACCACAAAAGTCCAAAATGTTGTGGACACATACAATCTCTTGACTTTTTTACGATAATAAGTAGGATAAAATTATATCCTATGACCATGGGCAAACAATAAGTCCCATCGAGGGGAAATTAACGGTTATAGGTAGCCGTTTTTTTTATAAGCTATGAAAACAAGAAAACAAAAAACAAAAGATATTGAATTATTAAATAAGTTATTAGATGATAATAATTTATTTGTGTTAATTAATTTTCAAGGATTAAATACTAAATTTTTAAATAAAGTTCGCAGCACTTTAAAAAATATAAATGCAAAAATGGTTGTGGTTAAGAAAAAATTATTTCAAATTATATTAAACCAAAGAAAATTAAATTTTAATGTTAAAAATCAAGAAGGACAAATTGGAATTATTTTTGGTAATAATTTAGTAGATATTGCTTCAGTAATTTATAAATTTAAAACAAAAAATAAAAATTTTAAAATTTTAAATGGTTATTTAATAACGGAAGATAAAGTTGCGGAAAAAGATTTTATAGAAATGAT
>JBMFLB010000030.1:0-2320 GCA_049971465.1 Minisyncoccia bacterium | reverse complement strand
TTTAATAAATGTCAAGCATTTTTTTCCGCCCCCGCAGTGGAACAAAAAAGGAAAGGGGAAAAACAATGGAATGGCAGGAATTTAAGATTTTAGAAACAATGAATATAAAGGTACTTGTAATTGATGGGAGGAGGATACTAAATCCTGATAAATTTGAAAATTACATAGGCATAGGGAGGTACTATGAATAAGGTAAGGAAGGCAGTAATTCCTGCTGCAGGCACCGGTAAGAGATTCTATCCATTAACCAGGGCCCAGCCAAAGGAGATGCTACCTATTCTTGATAAGCCCGTGATACATTATGTTGTTGAAGAGGCAGTTAATTCCGGACTTGATGAAATTCTTATAATAGTAGGCCATGGAAAGGATGCCATTATTGACTATTTCGATTATCATGCTCTGGATGAAACAATGGATAACTATGGCATCAGAAATTTCCCTGATATTTACTTTATAAGGCAGAAGCAACCATTGGGTCTTGGCGATGCACTGAGGTATGCTGAAAAATTTGTTGATGATGATCCATTTGTAGTTCTTTTGGGGGATACTATTTACGTTACAGACACAAATAAAACTGTAACCTCACAATTGATAGATATTTACAAAAAAATTAAAAATCCTATTATTGCCGTAGAAAATGTAAAAAAAGAGAAAATAAAGGATTATGGAATAATCTCAGGTAAGGAAGTTGAAAATAACTTATGGAAAATTGATTATCTCATTGAAAAGCCTGAGTTAGAAAATGCACCTTCAGATCTTGGTATAACCGGAATTTACATCCTTGATAAAGATATTTTCGAATATCTAAGAAAAATCGAGCCTGGCAAAAATAATGAATATCAATTGACGGATGCTTTAAATTTACTTGCAAAAGAAAAAAATCTTTATGCAACTACATTTAAGGGTTATAGATATGATATTGGGACAAAAGAATTATGGTATGAAACATTTATTAAATTTTTAAACAAAGATCCGAATTTTTCTAAAAAATAAAAAAAAGGAATTAAATGAATTAAATATGGATAACAATATAAAAAATAATTTAAAGATTCCATATATTTCGGTTATAATCACAGCGCATGATAGAAAGGAATATATTTTACAAGCAGTAGAATCAGTTTTAAATCAAAATATAGATAGATCCTTTTATGAAATTATTGTCGTTAAAAATTTTAAAGATGAAAAAATTGATTATGTTTTAAATAAAAATAATATAATTAATATCTATACAAATGCTACCGAACATGGTAAAAAAATAAAAATAGGAATTGATAATTCTAAAGGAGATGTTATATCATTCTTAGATGATGATGATCTTTTTAAAAATGATAAAATTAATAATTTAATTAAGGAATTTTCCAATGATGAGAAATTGGTATATTATCATAATTATCAAGAATTTATATCAGATATTAATGAAAAGAAAAAAGTTAAGCCATATTTTAAAAATTATTCTGGTAAATTTACTATAAAAGAGTTAAAAAATAATTTAAATAATTTTATCAAAAAATATAATTATGGGCCTTTATTTTTTAATTGTAGTTCAATAGCTATTAGAAAAAAATTTTATGAAAATGT
Source organism: Minisyncoccia bacterium (assembly GCA_049971465.1). Taxonomy (GTDB): domain Bacteria; phylum Patescibacteriota; class Minisyncoccia; order UBA6257; family GWB1-50-10; genus JBMFLB01. The sequence goes on along the minus strand of JBMFLB010000030.1, from coordinate 742 downwards.
ATTAAAATATTTTGAAAATATATCTATTCATACTGATGATATGTTATTTTTTTTATTGTTGGATAAAGTTGATGAAAATTTAAAAATTTTTATAGATAATAAGGTTTTTACTTTGTATAGATATCATTCAAGTACAACAAATTACCAAAAAAATCAAAAATTAAAAAACAATTTAAAATTAAAAAATATTTTAGAAATGTATATAAATGATACAAACAATTTATTAAATATTATAAAAGATGAGAATTTAAAACAATTTTTAAAATGTAGATTAAATAATGAACAATTTAGGTTATATTTAATAAATAAAGATAAAAAATTTAAAAAAGAAAATAATCTAATTAAAAATAAAATAAAATGTATTAATTATTCAAATGGAAACTCAATAATTAGATTTTTTAGGGCAATTAGAGATTTATTAAAATTAATTTTTTGAGATTTTTATTTGATATTCTGAAATTATTTCCATTTTATACCCCCTATTTTTCATTCTTTAAACTGCACTTCTTTCAATTTTTTGATTCATATGACATTGCCGGCGTTATTATTCTATCTTCGTAAAGGCTCATGTGTATTCTTTTGTAATTGTAATAATTTACAACTTCATCCTACGCAACAATGTATTTCCTAAAATTTTCCAATTTGAAGATTAATTTCTCCAATTTGTTTTTTGGTTGTGGATGCTTTACCCTCGCCTTTATGTGTATTATCCCATTTTCCTCAAGATATCTCTGAAATTCAT
>JBMFLB010000029.1:0-2429 GCA_049971465.1 Minisyncoccia bacterium | reverse complement strand
TAAAAAACTTATATTTTTAAAACTTGCGGGATTCTTCTTAAAAATCTAAACATTGGGGTGTAAAATGGAATTTTAAAATCATTTACTTTCCAAGCGCGAATGCATTCTAAGTTGCCTTTAATAATGTTTTTAAATTTATTGGCAGTGCCGCCAGCTCTCATTTTGACTAAAATTTTTGGTATATACTTCCATTTAATTTTATATTTTTTCAAAAACCTAAACATTAATTCATAATCAGCTGCCACTGGAAAATCTAATCTAAAATAACCAAATTTTTCATAAATTTCTTTTTTAACAAAAAAGGTCGGATGTGGCGGAACCCAGCCCCTTTCAAATAATCCTTCTTTATAATCAGAAGATTTCCAAATTCTAATAATTTTATTTGGATTATCTAAAAAATAAACCAAATCTCCCCACGCGCAATCAACATCATAATTTTTAAAAGTTTCAACAATTGTTTCAATTACTTTTTCATCAGCATATAAATCATCAGAATTTAAAATGCCAACAACCTCACCACTGGCTAACTTTATTCCCTTATTCATCGCATCATAAATTCCTTTATCTGGCTCAGAAACAATTTTGGAGATTTTATCTTTATATTGATTTATAATCGCCAAAGTCTTATCTTTTGATCCACCATCAATAATAATATATTCAATGTTTTCATAACTCTGGCTCAAAACGCTTTTAATTGTCTCTTCAATCGTCTTTTCACTATTAAATGATGGGGTAATGATTGATATTTTCATACTTCTAAATTTCTTATCAAAAATTCAATTTCTTTTTTTACTTCTTTAATGGGAATATTTTTAATACACGGTGCGGGTTGTTGAAGATTCTTTTTAGCGCATTTCCAATTATCGTTTTTACATTGCATTTTTTTATCATAAACTATCCTATTTTTTTTCAAATCTCCGTACGGGAAAAACCTACCAAAATGACCTCCTCCCAATAAACAAATAGTTGGCGTTCCTAAAGCAGCAGATAAATGTAAAACGCTGGTTTCTGCGCCGAAATAAAAATCTGCTTTTTTAAGTATCCCTAATAAATCATCCAAATAAACTTTGCCAACTATATCAATAATAAATGGTAAATCAGCTTTAATTTTCTCAACAATCCATCTTTCATCTTTACTTCCACTAACAACAACTTCATATCCTCTATTTTTAAGCCATCTAATTATTTCTATAAAATTTTCAATAGGCCATATTCGATAAAGCATACCAGCACCCGGATGAACTACTACATATTTATTTCCATACCAACCAAAAGATTTTAATAAATTTAAAGATTTTTCAAAGGTATATTCTGGAATATTTATTTTAGGAATTAATGATTCAATACTTATTTCAGTATTATAACCTAAAAATTTTAAAAATTCTTTATATCTATATCCTTCAAATTTATCTAGCGGAATGTTTAATTTTAAAAGCTTTGTATAAATATTGTTATTTTTAAATTTAATTTCTTCTGGAATATTGTTACAATCCCCGTCAAATCCAATTTTTTCATAACCATTTAAAATTTTCACCAACTCATCTAATGTTATAGATCTTGAATATACAGGAACAATAATTTTTTCGTAATTTTCTTTTCTAAATTTTAAAAAATTTTTTACAAAATAAAAAAAATTAAATTGGAACTTTTTAATATCTAACGGTATAAATAAATCAATCTCTGGGGAAAATTTAACCAAGGGAAAAATAGATTTATTACCCAAAAAATGAATCTGGTATTCAGGAAAAATTCGTTTAATATATTTCAAAGCAGGAGTAAATAGAATAAAATCTCCTATATTATCAGTTCTTACTATTAAAATTTTTTTACTATCGTCTTTTTTCCCCCCCATAAAAACAGAAACTATTTGTCCAAATACAAACCAAATTTTTCTTATAAAGATATAAAATTTTAATTTAGGACTCATTTTGCGTATTTTTTATAAAATCCATAATACCTCTCACAAAATAATCATCCGACCCCATTTTTGCTCTTTCCTTTAATTTTTTAATTTTTTCTTTTGTTTTGTTATTAAACTCGTATTCAATTAACCTTTTTAAATTATCAATATCCCCCTCTGTAAAAATTGAACCAACATCACCAATAACCTCAGGAATGGCACCAGAACTTGAACCAACAACAGAAACGCCACTTGCCATTGCTTCAATCAAAACCCTCCCATACTGCTCTTTCCAAAACTCTGTTGTCCGAGAAGGTAACACTAAAACATCCATTATATTATAATATTTTACTAAATTTTTACGATTTTGTGGTGATAAAATAATTATTTTCTTATTAATTTCTTTTTGAACTTTTTCTAAATATAATTTTTCTGGCCCATCTCCTATAAAAATTAAAACAGAATCAATATCTAAATTTTTAAATGCCTTTATTAAATCTCTAATACCTTTTTCTTCAATAAATCTACC
>JBMFLB010000028.1:0-2726 GCA_049971465.1 Minisyncoccia bacterium | reverse complement strand
TCTCTAATTTCATTTTTTACCATTTCGGCAACTTTTTTTGGAAAACGACTTGAAATAGTACGAATCGTTTCATGGTCTTGCCTACGATAAGCTTCAAAAGTTTGTTCAACTATTTGCGAAATTTCTTTGGGGCTTAATTCTGAGTGTTTTGCTAAAATTTCGCTCATGACTTGTTTATTTGCGTCATCAGCGATAAAACTATCAATTATGTCTCTTTCAAAATCTCTGGATTGAGCAACTCGATATTTTTTGCTTTGACTTGGGTTAGGTTCTCTCATTTCCTCTCTTAGCTCTGGGACTTCACCATACTTCAAAACATAAACAACTTTTTCAGTTTCACCATACTTTCTTTTTTCTTTTGTAAATTTTTCTTTCTCTCCTTCGCTTAATTCGTCTGGTAAAGAATCAAAATATTCAACCATAAAAAACGGCTTGCCGTCTTTATGACCAAGATAATAACGTCTCGTGTCAGAAGAAAAAGAAAAACTCATTTCGCCCTCTTGCTTTTTTTCTTCTTCTGGATAAATTAACTCAGGTCCTTTGAAAGATAATAGTGTTGATGGAGTAATTGCAGTTAATATTTTTAATACTGTAATGTTTGAACAAGAAACAGAAGCAAAAGATGCAATTAAAGAAATTCATAGAGTGTTAAAAGAAAATGGTTGTTTTATTCAATCTAATTATGGAAGTACTGGGGGTAATATTAGTGAAAAAAAATTTAAAGATATTTTAGATTCTTTTTTTAAAGACATAAAATTTATTCATAATGATAATATAAATTATTTAAATAGTCATGATGCAGTTGCATTTATTGCAAGAAAAAAATAATTTTAAATTTAATTTATTTACTTGATAGATAATTATAAAATTATTATAATTATAATGAAAATTCTATATGATGAAAGATAATATTATATTAAGCGTAAAAAATTTAGAGGTTATTTTAAATAAAGAAGAAATTATAAAAAATTTGTCCTTTGAAGTTAGACAAGGAGAAATTTTAACAATTTTAGGTCCTAATGGATCAGGGAAAAGCGTTCTTCTTAGAACATTATTAGGACTTTTACCATATCAAGGCAGCATTATTTGGCATAAAAAATATAAAATTGGTTATTTACCACAAGGGCTTAATCAATTATTAACCAAAGATTTACCATTAACCGTACAAGATTTTTTTTATTTAAAAAATTTAACATTAAAGAAAAAAGAAATAATTTATTATTTGTCTTTAGTAGGGTTAGGGGAAGATATTTTATTAAAAATTACTAGTAATTTATCTGGCGGCGAATTTCAAAGAGTTTTAATGGCCTGGACGCTTATTGATCAGCCAGAAATATTATTTCTTGATGAACCAACAACAAGTATTGATTTGGGCGGGGGTGAAACTATTTTTTCATTGTTAAAGAAAATAAAACAGGAAAGAAGTTTAACTATTTTTTTAGTAACCCATGAATTAAATATTGTTTATGGTTTTACTGACAAGGTGTTGTGCTTAAATCGTAAAGGTCATATTTGTTTTGGAACACCAAAGGAGGTTATGTCTCCTCAAACATTGGAATATATTTTTGGAATGCCAATAAAGTTTTATGAGCATCAAAAATAAATATTAATATGAGTACTCAATTTATATTAAGTTTAGTAAGTGGTATTTGTATTGGTGGAGTAGCTGGTTATTTAGGTACATTAATGTTATCAAGAAAAATGTCAGTAGTTGCTGGGCCATTAGCACATTTATCTTTACCTGGCGCGGCAATTGCTATTATTTATGGTTGGAGTTTATTTGTTGGTGTTTTTCCATTTGTTTTATTAGGAGTATTTTTAATTTGGATTTTGGAAAGAAAAACAAGATTACCAATGGAAAATCTTGCTGCTATTATTTTTGCATTTGGTGTAGGTACAGCATTGCTTATATTACCAATTGATAAAGCCGAAGCAGCGTTAATTGGCAGTATTAATACTATTTCATTTTTTGAAACACTTGTAGTTGTATTAGTTTCATTATTAGTTTTTTATTTTACAAAAAATATGTATGCCAAAATTATGTTAATAAATATTCATGAAGATTTGGCTCAATCCAGTGGAATAAATATTAGTTTTTATAATTTTTTATATTTATTTAATATTGGTCTTATTGTTTCTATTGGTGTTTATTTAGTGGGGGGATTAATTACTGCTGCTCTTATTGCAATACCTGCAGCAATTGCTAAAAATATTAGTATTGATTTAAAAACATATAAAATGTGGTCGGTTATTGCTGGCATGCTTTCAACAGTTATTGGTTTATTATTAAATTATTTTTATCATTTGCCAACCGGTCCACTTATTATTTTTGTTGGATTTTGTTTATTTGTATTAATAGTATTTATTAAAATAATAATTCAGCAAAAGAATAAATAATTTTTGTGGAACTTATTAGACAAAGTCAGAACTTATTTTGAACAAAATCCTGACTCTGAATTCTGATTTGTGCGGTTGCCGAAGGCGACGCACGCCCACCCGCCACCCAAAACGGGCGGGCGGGCAAAAATTCCTGGTGGGGATGACACTCAGATCCCCTACCTTTTTGCCCGCCCGCATTGCCCGCTTCGCGGGCGAGCCGATGGTTTTATCTTCCAGCATCTTTCGCAGCCTTTTCTACCCAATTACCTAAATTATTAAAACCATCATCATCTACCCAGTTATAAATATGATACATCTTAGAAAACTGATAGTCTTCGCCCCAATAT
>JBMFLB010000027.1:0-3081 GCA_049971465.1 Minisyncoccia bacterium | reverse complement strand
TTTGAACATTTAATTTTTCAAATTCTTCTTTAAGATTAGTAAAATTTATTCCTTGTTTAGTGCATCCTGGAGTATCATCTTTAGGATAAAAATAAATTAAAACCCATTTTCCGCGATAATCAGAAAGTCTATGATTTTTTCCGTTTTGATCTTTAAGTTTAAAATCCGGAGCTTTTTGATTTAATGTCAAATTAATTCTAATCATAGGAATGAATCATATGATTTTTTTATAAATATACCACGACCATAGGTATAGGTTCACAATACATCAAAAAAGAATATTGTTAAGAACAATAAATAATCAAAAATCAAAAAATAAAATTATTTATTTAATAAACAACCACTTAATTGCGATAAACGCTCCAAACTTTGTTCCCCCACAATTTGCTTTCCATCAGGGCCAATCCATGTTGGTACCGCATCAATATGTTTATCAATACATAATTGAGTATTTTGCGAGCATTCCACATATTTTATATATTGCAAAGAATTACCAAATAAATTTTTTTGCGCTTGACAATGAGGACAGGAATACAATCCATACAATACAAAACCTTTATCAGTTAAACATTTAGCAAAACTATCTAAATTTAATACATTATTATTGGTATTATTTTTAAAAACATTTAATAAAATTAATGCTACTAAAAAAAGCACAATAACAAAAAATAAAATAAACTTATAATTTTTATTCACCGCAACAATCAACTAATTTATCGACAATATCTTTTAATGTCCATGGCTCTTCTTTATTTGCTTCTTTTTTAATATCTGATAAATCAATTAATTTTAATCGTAAACCCCAAAACATTGTATATAATTTATAAGAATAATCAAAAAATTGTTTTGCTTCAGTTTGTTTATTATCATTTTGAAGTTTTGTACCAACTTCCATTAAACGATACGATGCTGCTAACAAATGTTTTGATATACACCAAACTTCTCCTTCGGTTTTTGATATTAATTTACTTAATAATGTTTTCCGTATTTCCCTTACCTCCTGTAACATTTTTAAATAATCATCTTTACCGGTTTTTTCAGCAGTAAAGAAAAAATGTTCCTCTAATCCTAAAAGATTCATTATACCAACAACCAAATCTTCTTCTGATGATAAATCAATACTATTATTCTTAAACTTATTTATTTTTTCTATTAATTCATTTGTATTCATAGTTTTATTTTATACTAAATACATAATTATGCCAAATATAATCATTATTATTCCAATAATAAATCTAAATAATTTTGTATGATTTTTTCTCCAAGTATCTATCATAGTTAAAACATTTCTATCTGATGCAATCAATAAAATAATTATCAATGGCAAAACAAAAATAAAATTATAATAAATTAAATATAATAATCCAATTAATAAAGTTGATTTATCATGTAACAATCCTAAAATCATTAAATAGGGACCACCGACGCAAGGAAATCCAGAAACACCAACCAAAATACCCAATATGAATCCTGGTATAATTGAAGCTTTTTGAATTAAAATTGCAATTTTATTATGTGTTTTATCTGGTATTTTAAGTTTTATTGGAAATGATTTAATAAGCGCTTCTAAAACTTCAAGCACACCAAATACAGAAATAATTATTGCACCAATTTTACTCATAAAATGAGGTGTTTGAAAAATAACAAATACACTTAAAATACTTAATCCAATAAGTAAATAAGCAATAAAAATACCAATTATATAACTAAATCCTATTTGAAAAATTTTAATCCTTAAACTGCTTAAACTAAATAAAAAAGTAATAGTCAAGATTAAAACTGAAATTGCGCAAGGATTTATGCTATCAATTAATGCGGCAATTGTTATGATTGGAAACAAAATTTTGTTATTTGGATGATAATTATTTAAAAAAGAATAAAATAAACACAAAATTAAGATAATTAAGACAATAAATAAGATTATTTTTCTATCCATATTTTTAAAAAAAATACATTTTTTATTATAAATTAAATTTATTTTTTAATAAAAAATGTTTCTTTCGACAAAATTAGTATACTATTTCAAAAATAAATTGCAAAAAAATTAATTTAAAAGTTATCCACAGATTTTTAAAACAAAATCTGATATAATTAATATAAGGAACAGGGGCTGATGAAGTCGACATCAGTAAAAAATAAATAAAAAAATGGCTGCAAAAAAGAAAACAAAAAAAGCAGCAAAAAAATCTAAAAAATAGCTGCTTTACCCCCTGTTTCTCAGGGGGTTTAATTATATTTAATTATATTTGACTTTTTGTAAAAACAAATTATTATTAATATAACTCTGAAGTCAAAATATTTAGTTATGGCGACTAAAGAGAAAGGTCGCTATTTTTTTTAGCAAAGTGAGACAATTTAATAATCAGGGATTCCAAAAGCAAACATTTCATGGAGATTGGACCTGTTCAGAATGTGGAGCAAAAATAACTGAATTACCATTTCAACCCGCTGCTGATCGTCCAATTTATTGCAAAGATTGTTATTCTAAACATCGCAATGAAAGATTCCATCGCAATTAGGAATTCTAAAAATAAAAATCCTGCGTTAGCAGGATTTTTATTTTAATGAATCAATCAAAACTCTTAATTTAGAAATACTAAAATTCCAAGGATCTGTTTTTCTATCAGGAGCGATTTGATAATGGCCTAAAATATATTTTATATGATACAATGATTCTAAATATTTAACTAATTTTGCCAAAGAATTATACTGCAAATCATTTGGTGATTCAGTATTTTTATAAATCATTTCAATACCAATAGAAAATGGATTAACATTTACTCTGCCATCAGGCATTTTACTTACTCCGGCATGATAAGCAATATATTTATCAGGAACCAAACGATAAATATTTCCATCCCGGTCAATAATATAATGAGCAGAAACTCCATATTTTTTAAATTCTAATAAAACGCCATTTAAACTATAAGGATTTGCACCAATATTATAAGAAGAGTGCAATATAATTGTATCTATAAATCTTGGTTTTTTTGGTACTTCATATCCCCAAGTAATAAATTTATTATTTATTACTAATGCTGTTGAAGGTGTTGATTTATTAATTATACTGGAACTTGAATT
>JBMFLB010000026.1:0-3200 GCA_049971465.1 Minisyncoccia bacterium | reverse complement strand
TAATAAAAATTGGATATTAAAAAATGATTTCACTAAGCCACTTATGCCATTAATTGAGGTATTCATCAACCCTTTTTTCATTAAAATTAAGCCACTGATAGAAAAAATAAGATATAAAACAATATATAAAGTCATATTTTTAATAATTATTTTTTACTTTATATATTTATTTTACTACCAAAATGTTTAAATAAAAAGACTGAGGAACAAAATAATAATTCCTACATATAAACCAACAATTAAATCATCTAAAACTATTCCCAGTCCACCAGGTAATTTTTGTATCTTATTAGCAGGAAAAATTTTTACTTTATCAAAAAGAACAAAAAGTAAAAAAACCCAAAATAAAAGTAATATGTTAATAGGGATATTAAATCCTAGTAAAAAAATCTGGCCACGTTTAATTACAAAAAGAGATCCAACCAAAACCCCGCTAATTTCATCAATCGTAACTTGTTTGGGATCTTTTTTTTGAAAATATTTTTCTGCCCAATCAGCAATAAAAAAAGAAATAAAAATAAAAATCAAGATAATAATTAACCTTAAATAATAGGAAAAAATAAAAAAGACTAAAGCAATAATAAAACCTATTAAAGCCCCTAGTCCGCCAGGAAATATTCTGCTATAACCAGAATAAAATCCAGTAGCTAAAAATTGATAAAAATTATTTTTTCTCATAGGAATTAATGAAATTACTATTATTTTTTCTTAAAAAGTAAATATAACTACTTATAAATAATAAAATTATGATTTTGGTATACCAAATAATAATTTTATCATTTTCATAAGAAACGAAAATGTCATTATTTGATTGCGGTATTATTAAGATATTCTGAGGTAATATTAGATATTTATTTAATTTTTTTCCGTCTTGAAAAATATTCCAATTGTGATCATAATTCATTTTTAACAATATAGGCTCTTTAAAAACATTTTTTATTCTAAATCGCCATGGGTTAATAAAATCAAGCGTCGCAACGCGAGGGTTGTCACTTGAAGGTTTGTCATTAAATGCTGATAAATCTTTGTAATTAATTTTCAAATTGCGATTGTTGCTATTTTTTAATTGAAGGATTTGGATATCTAAATCTTTTATTGTTTTTAAATAACTATCTAATTGAGAACAATTTGAGATTTGTCCAATAATAATTGCTTTTATAAACATGCCATCTAAATGTAAATTATTAAGAGCAAATGACGGAACAACAACAACTTTATAGCCACTATCTCTAAATTGTTTGTACATTGATAAACTTTTATTAAAATCTTTAAAATATGCTTCATCGTCTATAAATAATATTAAATTAGATAAATATTCAGCTTTAGGTTGGGTACTATTTTTCTTCCATAATTCAAAAATATTACCAACATAAATACGATTAAAATTTAAATTACTCAAATCATTTTCATTTATTAATGTAATAATATAATCGATTCCAAAATCGTTTATCCATAAAGATAGATTCTTGTAATTTTTTTCTTTGTAATCATTAAATAAATAATAAGTGTAATTTCTACCCTTAATTGATGGCCACCAAGCAGCAATTGATGGATAAAAATCAATATTGGTAAAATAGGGTACCAAAAATTTTTGGTAATAATTATCAGCTAAATCGCTGATTAAAACACCTCCATCTGTCCATTTTAAATAAGAATTAATATTTAAAAATTCTTTGCTTACCGGATCAGACTGTAAATCCAAACATTGATTTTCAAAATAAGAAATAGAGCTAATAACATTAAAGAAAATTAGTATGTTTATACAAATTAATAAAATGCTAGCGATTATTTTATTTCTGTTAAAAATAGAAAATAACCAATAAAGACCCACTATCGAAAAGAAAAGATAAAAATATTTAATAAAAGACAAAAACCTTCCATACGCATTGGCATAAGCAAATTCTACTGGCAAAGGAATTTTTAAAATGGGAATCAAATATATAAAAATTAAAATAGTTAAAAAGAAACTAATTGTTAATTTTAAAAAAATAAAATAATTCCCATATTTTCTTTTAATAAACAATTGTATTATTAATAAAATTAGATATAATAAGCCACTTAAACTTATCCAAGGAAAAAGTAAATCCAAGCTCTCTTTAGAACCAACTGTAAAAAATATTTTTAATCGATTAATTATATCTGTAATAGAGAATAAATTACTTTTGATTAAAAATTGATAAGAGTCTTTTAAATAATGAATAAAATAGGGCATTATTAATATCAATAATACCAATTGCAAGACAAGGAAAGAAATAATTAACTCTTTATAATTTTTTCGATTTAAATACAATAAAATAAATAAACTAATAAATACTTCTATTACTAAAAAAGCATAAAAATGACTGTAGAAAATAAGAGCCCCAAAAACAGCATCTAATACAATCGTTTTATATAATGAAAAATTTATAAACCGGTTTTTGAAATTTTTTTTCTCTATTAATTCAAGAAGATCTATTGTATAACCTATAAAAAATGGAATCCAAATCCAACTAAAAGAAAAAGGTAACACTCCAATACCAAAAATATTACTAGCCCCAAAATCAGAACAACACTGAGAATTACGAAATAAAACTATCAAAATTGCAAATATTAAAGCAAAATAAGAATTAATTTTTAATTTTCTAAAAAGAAAAAATATACCTAACCCTAGAGAAATAGTTATCAAATACAAATATAAATTCCAAATAATATTTATTCCTAAAAACTTCTGGAGAAAAAAATAAGTTAAAGCAAAACCATAGTAAAAAAGTGACGGAAAACTTTGAAAATAGGTAATTCCACCAAAAATATTAAGAGAGGGAAAAAGAATTTTATTTTGTAAACCTTCTACCAAAACATTACTAAAATATAAATGAGCAAAAGAATCCCAATTTAAAACATATCCTCGACATTTCAAAACAGGGCTAAAATATATTAAAGAAAAGATGATAAAAATTATTAATCCTAATAAATAACTTCTCTCAGAAGACACCATAAAATTACATAAATCTTTTTACTAATTTCAGAATTCCTTGTTTCCAGGCTTTACGATGAGTAATTCCCTCACCCGCTTTTTTTATTTCATTATAGTGTTTTAAATACCAATTATACGCTCTTACAAAAGCATCTTGATTTGAATATTTTGCTTTCCATCCTAAAATTTTCTGAATTTTATCAGTTGAAACAAAAGAATCCTTGTCAGCGGTATCATAGACCCATTT
>JBMFLB010000025.1:0-3672 GCA_049971465.1 Minisyncoccia bacterium | reverse complement strand
ATGCAGTTTGTGTGCTCTTATCAAATACGTATCACCCATCAGGTAGTCCGTGGGGGACGAAACCACAGGTTTTCTATATACACTGAGGAGTATCTCATAATATCCAAATAATATCTGGAGAAGTTATTAAATCAATGTAAACACCTTTTTTATAGAAAAGTTATGAGCTTGAGGGAAGCAGTAAATCTCCGAAGCTTTAGCGAGGAGAGTATGTCAGAGGCAGATGTTGGTCTATGAATCAGGAAGCACATAATGAAAAATAGAGGCGATAAAATGAAAAATAATAAATATATTGAATCTAAATTTCCAACTAAAGAGATAAATTTAATATCTGTTCCTGAAAGAATAGCATTGAAACCTATTTATATGGTTCATAGAATTTTTGCAAGAAGAATCGGATCGGTTTTTAGATTAATAATATTAAGTGCCTTAAAAGATGAGGAAGTAGATATAATGGAAGAATATTATAAATCTCATAAAAATGACTCAGATACAAATAATAAATTAATTTTAGATCCAATGTGTGGTGGAGGGACAACATTAATAGAGGGAGCTAGGTTAGGGGCAAAAGTTGTGGGTATTGAAATTAATCCTATTCCTTGGTTTGTTGCAAAAAATGAATTAACTAAAGTGGAGCCAGAAGAATTGGACATTACTTTTAAAAAATTAGAGAAAGAAGTTGGAAAAAAAATCAAAGATATGTATAAAACTAAATGCCCTTATTGTGGAAATGATGCTGAAACAATATATACATTTTGGATTAAAAAAATTGAATGCCCTTATTGTAAAAGAGAAATCAAATTATTTAAGGATTACATAGTAACTTATGATAAAGATGAGAGAAATTTTACATTTGTATGTCCCAATTGTGGAACAATATTTGAAAAAAGGCATACCATTGGTGAATTAGAAGTTTGCCCTAAATGTAATTTTACTTTTAATCCTGATATTGGAGTTGTAGCAAATGGGCATATAACATGCCCACATTGTAATAAAGATTTTAAATTAATAGATGTATTAAAATTAAAAAAGGATCCCCCTGATGTTGAACCATTTGCAATCGATGGATGGTGTCCTCATTGTCACAAAAGATTTATCAAAAAATTTGATGATGATGATTTAAAATTATTGAACAATGTAATAAATGAATTTCAATCAAAAAAAGATAATTTACTTTATCCTAGGGATAAAATTCCTGATGGTTATAATACTAATCAAATGAAAAAACATAATTACAAATACTGGTATCAAATGTTTAATGAAAGGCAACTTTTAGCTCATTCTTTATTGTTAGAAAACATTGCTAAAATAAAAGATGAAAAAATAAGAGAAAAATTTCTTCTAGCTTTTTCTGAAAATCTTAGATCTAACAATATGTTTTGTTATTATGATAAAAGATGGGCGAAACAAAACACACCATTATTTTCTAGAAAGGACTTTGCACCTGTATATTTCCCATTAGAACAAAATATATGGGGTAGTAGGTTTGGGCGAGGTACATTTATTCAAGTATACAGAAGAATGTATGAAGGTAATAAATATCTATTTTCTCCGTTTGAAAGAAGGTACGATTCCAAAATAATAAAAAAAATTGAATTAGATGAGACAATTAACGAGAATCAATGGGAACTTTATTGTGAAGATGCTCAAAATTTAGATAATATAATAAAAAAAGATTTTGATTTAGTTGTCACAGATCCTCCTTATTTTGATAGTATTAATTATTCAGAAGTTTATGATTTCTTCTATGTTTGGTTAAAACAAGTTTTAAATTATCCTTGTTTTAAAAAAGATTCTACAAAAGATCCAAATGAAATTATTGTTAATAAAATTCAAAATAAAAATATAGAAAATTATAAACAAGGATTAATTAACATTTTTGAAAAATCTACAAAAAAACTAAAAAATAATGGATTATTTATTTTTACATTTCATGATATAGATGAGAAATCATGGAAAGATATGTTGGATATTGTAAAAAGATCAGGATTACATGTCAAAAAGATTCATTTTTATCATGGCGAAAATGTAAGTGGTGGGCATTTTGGAGGTCAAAAAACTGTGTTTGATAGCATTTGGGTATGTAAAAAAGGAAGCAAAGATAATATTAATCATATTTCAATTGAAGAGGCGGTAGGAAAAATTTGGATAGAAATAGAGAATTTAATATCTTCAATAAAAAGTAGTAAATATTTTAAATTAGATGAAAATGATCTTAAAATATTTATTTATGGTAAGACAATTGAAATAATGGAAAATTATAAAATTAAAACCAATTTTGAAGAAATTATTAAAATAATATCAAATGATGACAGATTTAATAACATTCTATTAAATAAAAATAAAAAAATAGATGATTATATCACTTAAAATTAAAAGATTGAATTTTCATCTAATGTATATTCAAGGCCATCTCTAGATTTAGATGTAATGGCAAATGATATAAGATTACTTTTACTTAACATTTCAATGTAATTTTTTTTGGAAAGTTGTTTAATATCTTTATTAAGATTATAAATATTTAAATTATTTGAAAATACTACTGGCCATAAATTTTCGTTGAAATTCCAGTCATATTTTTCAGCAAGATATTCTAAATAATTAGTTAAAATTTTTTTATCTGTATTTTTAATAATTTTTTCATTTTCATCGATGTCATTTTCTAAATTCAATTTTCCATTTTTTCTATTTTTTCTATTATTATTACGCCAAAAATTATTTATTTCACTAAAAAAATTTTTCATTAAATCCATTAAATCTTTAGGTGTTGTAGGATAACCAAATATTTTTTCTAAAGGGTGGTTATTATCTTTATTAGACATATATTCTAACCAATCTAAACAATTTTCTGGATAATTAAACATATTTTTAAAAACCCCATCTATATATAAAGTAGGTGTAATTGCCTTTTTTATTGTACCTTCACTAAATGAAATTTTTCTATTTTCTGGATCTAAATAATAAATCAAAGATAATAAAAAATGAAAAGTGCCATATGGATATTTCCTTTCGAAACTATTTTTTGCATCTATATTCCTCCAATTGTTTGGTTGAATACATACATTCGTCAGTTTTCTAATTTTGTCATTTGGTTTTTTTGAGTCAAATAGTAATAAATGGTGTCCTACGCTTTTAATGTTTTCTTTAATTATTTCTATATCAATAAAAACAACTTTATTTTTGATATCATTAGATTTAAAATCAAAATTTTTATCCAGAATTAATCTCTTGCCGTCATAAAATCCTATTACTTCCCAATTAAAAATCTCATTTAAAAGTAATGCTGATACAAATCCATCGGTATCTGGGCTTATGATCATTCCCTTTATTAGGTTTTTTTCATTTGAATGGGGGTTAATCCAAGAAAAACAGTTATTATTTTTAATTTCATTAGCTACATCTTTTAATTTATTTTGAAAAATATCTAAAGAACATTCTATTGAATTCAACTTAAACCCCCCCTTAAATATAAAAAAAATCTATTTACATATGAATATTCAAATATTTCAAATCCAAAGTTTTCCCTCATATATAACACCCTGATTTATTTTGAATGTTTAGGGCATGAAAAATCATTCATATAAATTTATCTCATAAAAAAATTGTATAGCGTCCATAAGTTGGCATAAAGATCAATGATATTTCATAAAAAATACTTATAAATAAAAAAGG
>JBMFLB010000024.1:0-4613 GCA_049971465.1 Minisyncoccia bacterium | reverse complement strand
GGACATTTTTTACATGGTTTTTTTTCATTTTTATAACATGACCAGGTAATTGATATATCAAGTCCAAGAGAAATTGCTTTTTGTATTATCTGTTTTTTAGAGAGATTTATTATTGGAGTAATTAATTTTATTTTTTTGTTTTAATTGTAATCGTTTAATTTTTGTAAAATAACTTGGTTCGGTTGGAATGCGTGGAGGGTTTGTTTGCAAAGCATCATTAATTAAATTGTTTAATCTTTGTAATGCAATTTGTTTATTTGCTTCTTGGGTTCGTTGTTCTTGTTCTTCAATCCAAATTTCATTTTTTTTATTAATGTGGTTTTTTAATTTTCCCTTTATTAATTTTTTTTCAATATTATTTAATGGTAAATCATCAATATTTATCCATAGTTCGATTTTAGTTGAACGATGATTAACATTTTGCCCTCCTGGTTTATCGGCGCGCGATGCTTTTATTTTGACATCTTTTTCAGTAATAGTTATCATAATTTTATTTTAATGTATAATTAATAAATGGACAAATTTATTGATAATTTAGGTTTTTTTATTGTCAATTATCCTGCTTGGCGTTATGTTTTTATTGCTATTGGTGTTTGGTTACAGTCAGAAGTAACAGTTTTTATTTTAGTATATTTTGCAATAACTAAATCAATAAGTTGGTATAATACTGTATTAACAGTATTTAGTGTTGTTGTTATAACCGATTTGTTTTTATATTTTTTTGGTAAAACATTGCGGAACAGCAGAAAGGGTTGGGCTTTGCATTATAATAAGATTAAG
The DNA here is from genome assembly GCA_049971465.1 of Minisyncoccia bacterium. Classification (GTDB taxonomy): domain Bacteria; phylum Patescibacteriota; class Minisyncoccia; order UBA6257; family GWB1-50-10; genus JBMFLB01. The sequence continues at coordinate 3,833 of JBMFLB010000024.1, read as the reverse complement.
TCCAATAAAAGATTGTCATTATATTTACATTATTTTAAAAACAATTTATCAAAAATATTAATTTTATCTAAATTTTTACCAGGAACAAGTCTAATGATTTTAACTGCTAGTGGTTGGTCAAATGTTAAATTTAGTGAATTTTTTAAAAAGTATTTGATAAGCGTTTTAATTTGGATAATTATTGTTTTTGGCAGTGCTTATGGTTTGATGTCATGGCTTCATTATTTAAATGCACAAAAAATTTTAAAAGAGGTAAAGGTTATATTTATATCTTTATTGATTGTAATTGTTTTGTTTGAATTTTTGGTTAAAATGATTTTTGAAAAAATTTTATCAATAAAAGAAAAAATTGATAAGATGGAAAGGGAAAATAATTTATTGGATGATGCCAATAAAGATTCTAAATAATGGTTCAGTGTGGGATTGTCTAATTTGGATCCAACCATTTTTAAATTCAAATATTGAACCATCAGTGCTAATAATTTTTTTTGTTTTGGTGAATAAAGTATTTTCTAAACGATTAATAAAATTATTTGTTGAATCATTAATTTTTATATTTATTTGTATAATATTGATATGTTTTTCTAATAATTTAATATAATCGTTTATGGTATAAGGCAAAGAAGAAATAATATTGCTTATTTGTATTAAACCAAATAAAGGATCATCATGGTATTGAATTGTTTTAAAATATAAATGACCGGAATATTCAATACCAAATTCAGCTTTATACTTATGCATTGTATTTTGCATTAATCGATGTCCTGTTTGTGATACAAAAAAATTATTTTTTGGTAATAAGTTTGCATATTTTAAAGATTCATAAGTTAAGGTATCAAAAACAAAAGGTCCCTTATATTTTTTCATAAACAAGTTGGCAATAATATAAGCAGGTATTGGGTTTCCAATATTATCAATTAAAATAATTCTATCTCCATCGCCATCTAAAATTCCTCCTAAATCATATTTATATTTTAATATTTTATGGCTGATAAAATTTATTGCTTTATTATTGTTTAATGGGTTTGGACCATGAGCAGGAAAATTTCCATCAATTTTGTTATTAATTAAATCAATAGATAAATTTTGTATTGGATGTTGTTGCAATATTTTAAGTGGTATACTGCTGGCGCCATTAGAGCAATCTAAAATTATTTTTAATTGTTTTTGAATATTAGCAAAACTAGCTAAAAATTTAATATAGTTATATGTTATATTTTTCATTGAAATATTTTTTTATATCATTAGGATTAATTGGTTGATTTTTTTTATTCATTATTTTTAATCCATTATATTCTTTTGGATTGTGAGATGCAGTAATCATAAATCCACAATCAGCTTTTAATTGTGATATTGACCAGTAAAATATTGGCGTAGTAGTTAAATTTAATTTAATAATTTTTATGTTTTTGTATTGTTTTAATATTTTGATAACAGATTGATAAATTAATGGTGAACTAATTCGGCCATCTCTGCCAACTATAATTTTTGCTGGTTTATTTTTTATTTTTAAAAAATCTAATGTTGCTTGGACAATTTTTTGAGCAATAGTGGTATTAAATTCCTGTGGTACAATTCCTCTGATGTCATAAGTTTTAAACACTGTATCCATATTATTTGAATTTTAATATTTTTTATTGTTAAATTAAATAGAGATTATGTCAAAAAAGAATAAAAAAACGCAAGAAAAATCTAATATAAATAGTTCATTTTCTCAAACCGTCCATCCGGAAGTAAAGAAAAATATTGTTTTAGTTATTTTAATTGGCATAACTATTATTTTAATTTTAGCCGCAATGTCAAAAGCCGGGCCAGCTGGTGATTTTATTTATAATTTTTTAATTGATTTATTTGGATGGGGTTATTATACTATTCCATTTTTAACATTTATCATTGCTTTTAATTTAAGTTATCCATTAGAAAACAAAAAAATATTTTTGCCATCATTAGTTGGAGGTATTTTATTTTTATTAGGTGTTTTAGGATTTATTGATTTAATTTCTCCGGGAAATGGGGGATTAGTTGGAAATATTGTTGGACTATTAAAAATACCATTTGGTCAAACCGCTTCATTGGTTATTATTTTAATTGTGTTAGTTGTTGCATTTTTAATTTTATTAAATCGGCCAATTAAAATTAAAAAGCCAGAAAAAAAATCATTAGAAGTTAAAGAAGAAAATGAAAAAGAACCAATTATTACTGTATCATTAGAAGAAGAACCAAAAGAACAACAAAATTATAAACAAGAACAGGAATTAAAAATTAAATCCAATTTAGAAAACAAAGAAATAAATAAAAATGTTGATAGTAGTAAAAAATTAAATTTGTTAAAAACTCAACAATTTAAAAATTATGTTGCGCCGCCATTATCTTTATTAAATTCTAATATCGATCATCCAACTTCTGGTGATTTAAGAGCAAATGCCAATATTATTAAAAGAACTTTGGAAAGTTTTGGTTTAGTTGTTGAAATGGGCGAAATAAGTATTGGTCCAACTATTACTCGTTATACATTAAAACCAGCAGAAGGAATAAAATTATCAAAAATAACAGCATTAAGTCAGGATTTGTCTTTAGCTTTAGCTGCTCATCCTATTAGAATTGAAGCGCCAATACCAGGTAAGTCATTAGTTGGTATAGAAGTGCCAAATAAATCAGCAGCATTAGTACGATTGGGTAGTTTGTTACAATATCCTGAATATCAAAATGCGCCATCATTAACTTTTTGTTTAGGAAGAGATGTAAGTGGTGAGCCAGTTTTTGCAGATATAGCTAAAATGCCGCATTTATTAATTGCTGGTGCAACTGGTTCTGGTAAAAGTATTATGGTGCATTCAATAATTATTTCTTTGTTATTTAAAAATTCTCCTAATATGTTAAGGCTTTTAATGGTTGATCCCAAAAGAGTAGAATTATCAGTTTATAATGATTTGCCACATCTTTTAGCGCCAGTGGTAGTAGAAAACAAGAAAGCAATAAATATTTTACGTTGGATAATAAAAGAAATGGATGATCGTTATGAAAAATTATTGCGGTTAGGAGCGCGTGATATTAAAAGTTATAATCAAAAATCACAGGATCAATTACCCTACATTTTAATTATTATTGATGAATTAGCAGATTTGATGGTTTTTTATGGTAGGGAAGTAGAAAGTGCTATTATTCGATTAGCTCAAATGTCACGCGCAACAGGAATTCATTTAATTGTTTCAACCCAAAGACCATCGGTTGAAGTAATTACTGGCTTAATAAAAGCAAATATTACTAGTAGAATTGCATTACAAGTAGCAAGCCAAGTTGATTCACGAACAATTTTAGATATGGCAGGAGCAGAAAAATTATTAGGTAATGGTGATTTGTTATATATTTCTGGAGAATTATCAAAACCAAAAAGAATTCAAGGTGCTTATATTAGTGAGGATGAAATTAAAAAGGTTGTTAAATTTATAAAAGAAAACAATAGTGATATTGAAAAAAATAATGTTGATTTAGAATCACAAAAAGAATTGGAAGAAATAAATAAAATAAATTTGGATAATTTAGAGGATAATATTGATGATGAATTATATGAAGAAGCAGTAGAAACAGTTAGATTAGCAAAAAAAGCTTCAGCATCATTATTGCAAAGAAAATTAAAAATTGGTTATGCTCGCGCCGCGCGTTTATTAGATATTATGGAACAAAGGGGTATAGTTGGACCAGCAGATGGTGCCAAGCCGCGCGATGTTTTTATTGAATAATTTTTTATTAAAAATATAAATCGGCGGTGTGTATTTGAAAAAATCTTTACCCCGTAGCGAAACGGATTTCCTGCTACTGGGGCGAACCGATTT
>JBMFLB010000023.1:0-5165 GCA_049971465.1 Minisyncoccia bacterium | reverse complement strand
AGATTCTCATAGCACCCCATTCGCAATTTGAAGAAAAACCTGTTGAATAAAGGATTTTATATCATTTTAAAAACTAAATAGTGTAAACTCACGTTTAAGATTTTTTAAATTTAAAAAACTTTATAAAAACCTTCTTGATTTTTATACATGGATATGTGTAATAGAGAATTATCATGCATATTGTGATAATAAGAGTTACATAGCTTATTAGGTTTTCTATTAAATTTTGAAATTGATCATACCAATAGATCTGAATAATAAGAGTATTATTTGAATCAGATAAAGAATTTTTAATAATAAATCCTTCGCCACCTTCAACTGCGGGAATAGGATTAATTTCAGTATCTTTAAATAAAAGATAGGATGTATCCACTATTCCAAATGCGCCAAAACCAGATACAATGATGTATATATTTCCAAGGTATTTTTCAGGATAAACGATCTTGATTGATTTTACAATGTTACCAAAATATGTATTTTCTGTTTTATAAAAAACTTGAATATTTATATTGATAATATTATTTTTATTAATTATTATAATTTGGGGGATTTTATTTGGATTAAAAATGCTGAAATTATTTTTATTTATATTAATTGATTCAATAGTTTTATTATATTTAAAATTATAATTTAATGTATAATAATACCAAGGAAAATTATTTACTTTAACATAGGTAAGATTTTCAATAAAACTATTATTGGATGATATATTTAAAAAATAATAAAATTTAATAAAATTTAGGCTTGTGTTGATCAAATCATTATAAATAAATTTGGAGTTATAAAATTTATTTATTATGGAAACGGATGCAATTAAACCATTAAAATGTAAAGGTAGCGTTGGTGTCCAATTTGTCATTCCTATATATATATCTCTTTCAGTATTTAAACTAAATCCATTTATATACTTTGATGCAATTAAAGATCCATTCAGGTATAAATTTTCTATTGTATCATTTATGCTAAAAGTTAAATCATACCATATATTAGGAAATAATTTTATATTTGTTGCTGTTAAATCTAACCATTTTCCATTTGAAGTTTTTATCGTGACTCTTGGCATATTATTTAGAATTGATAACATAAAACTAATATTGCCGTTTTGAAAAGAACTGACAATTGCTTGAGTAGTATTATTCAAAGGTTTTAATAGTTTTATAATTGCGTTGATTGTAAAATTGTTCTTCAAGGCATTTTTTAAACTTTCATTGAGTTTAACTAATACACGTGTTTGATTGCTAAAAAGGGGAACATTTACTTCTTTTGGAATTGATACACTATAAATTTTATTGTTAACTATTTTAAAAATTGTATAATTTTTTAACAAAAATATAGGTGCATAGTTATTCAAAGATAACAATGTTAAATTCTTAAACATTGTTAAATTTAATTGATTTTCTAAATTGTTGTTATTAATTAAATATACTGTTTTTGTTGTTAATATCTTTGTGGTTTCATTTAATGCATTGTTCCATATATTTAAAGGACAAACATCTATGGCATTTATAGATGTGAATTGATGATTAATAATTTTTATGTATAGATTTTTATATGTATTGTTAAGTGTACCCAAGTTTACCCATTCAAAATGGGATGAATTGGAGCTGGGTATTGAAATATTATATTCAAGATTGTTAATATAAACAGTGAAATTTGTCTGGAACAAAGGAGTAACAAATATTCTCAACATTAAATTAAAATTTTTTTCTGTGATTGGAATCTTAAATGAAAGATTTGAGCCTTTATTGAGAGTAAAAACAACTCCATTATTTACCGTATAAGTGCTCTGCCATGAAAAATCTGGTAAATTTTCAAGATAGGTAAAACCACTGTAACCACCGGCATTCGCCAGGTTTCCGAACGACCAATTGCTATTATATTGAATTATATTATATGGAAAGTATAAGTATTCATATCCAGAATTAATTATGTTCAATTCATAAGATAATTGTGTTAGATTATTAGTTAATATGGAATAATTTTCATTGGATAGATTGAAGAATGGATATGTGTCTGTCATGAATGGAATTGGAGATGATGAATTATTGTATATCTTATTTTCATAAGGGAGAAAATTAACAAGGTTTATTAGACCTCCAGATACCAATAAAGCATTCGGTGAAGCGTTTACAAGTCCTTTATAAAATTTATTTTCTAATATTACTGCATATTGGCTTTTATAAACTTCATTAAAAATCCCAGATTGCTCTAAACTTATTGCCTTAGTAATATAATTTCCATAAAAAATGAAATATCTTATACCAATATATGCTGACAATTTCCCTAAGGCATAAAAATTACCTGTATTTAATAAAGAATTTCTATATCCTCCTACCAAAAATGAGAATAATTCTGTTGAAAATGGTCCATCTGAAAAGAAAGGATAATAATAGGATCTCCCTATTAATGGGCCGCTTGACCCAATTAATGGTGGTTGAGGTAACCAGAATACATTCCCATCAGTATGGTTTTGCAAATATTGCACTACACCATTTAAATCCATTAAAGTTGTTCTATTCACAGTTATTGCATTTCCAATGCCAGAATATAAAGATGCAGAATAAAAGTAGGAGGGAAATGCCATAAATAAGGGACTTACTATCAATATAATTATTATCGATACCGTTACCAATATTTTTGAAATTTTTAGAATAAAAATTTTCAATTTCCTGTAATTAATAAATTCTTTAAATTTAAATAATTTTTTTATTTTAATAAAATTAAATTTAAATATATATTTTTTATTACTTTCTTTTGAAAGCAATAAAAGCAATAAATATTCAGGGAGCAGTGAATAAACTATAGTTATTATAAACTCTGGAATATAATTTTCAATTAAAATAGAATAAAATAGTGTTTCCTTTGGTAAAATATTTATTAATGATATACCGTTATAATTATAATATAAAAATATTGTAATAATGAATAAGGTATACATTAATAATGGGAATTTCTTATTTTTATCTTTAAAGAATGAATATAATACCGTTATAGATGATAGAGTAAAAAGAAGAAAACCTAGCATTATTTGCAAATATACGAAAAGATCAGGGGACTTTAAATTCTTAAAAATTAATGTATTATTAAACCATAAATTGTCTGAAAATAACCATTTAAAAGAATTTACATTCAACCATGGACTATGAAGATATGGAGAAACAGGGCCAGAGTAGGTGTATATATAAATACCTAAGTAATGTTGAAAGAATAAATATAAAAATGTAGGCAAATCCATTAAGGCACCTAGAGCAAATCCACCTAATAATAGGGCAAAAGACTTATATAAAGAGATTTTTTTAATTGTTCTTGAAATGAGTATTTGCACTAAAAATGCTATAGTTCCATATGTTAATATATGCGATGAATCCTCTACTAAAACAATGGAGTATAATAATGAAAATATTAAAATATAATTTATAGATTTAAACTTTGAATCTGATGTTATTGATATATGTAAAACTAAAAGTATCAATGGTATAATTGAATAAGATAATATTTCCCCGAACCAGAAAAGATCACCTACAAAAAATAGTGGATTACTCATGTAAAAAAAACCTGAGAATATGGAGGCAAATATGTATTTTCTATTTTCAAAACCTAGTGATTTAAAAATTTCCGATGAATATAAAAAGAAAGAAAATCCAGCGATGGATATTGTCAACATATATACAATTACATTAATAGTTACTATACTCGGGCCAAATGGGTACATGAATAAATAAACAATGTCATAAATATCCAAAAACCATCTTTCCAATATCGATGGCTCAATAAAACCAAATATTGGGTGTATATTAAAAAAGGCGTTAGATGGTGGTAAAGAACCAAAATTAAAATAAACCAATACGGATCGCAATTGAATATATGCTAAAAATAAATAGATAAAATATATAAATAAATAAATTAAAATTACCCTAAATTTATGATAAAATCCTTTTCCAAGCATTTTTCATCACCTCAGGGTCGAACTTTTTAGCAATAAAATCCCTATTGATAATGGAGTCTTTTTTCATTCTCTCGGAATCATTTATCAGGCATTTAATTTTTCTTAATAAATCCTCAGAATCTCCCTGATTAAAAATGCAATCCTTATCCTGAATTACATATGGTAAATTTCCACAATTTGAAACAACAGTGGCGGAACCAGTTGCCATTGCTTCCATATTTGCTAATCCAAAAACTTCTGTCCATAAAATCAGTCCATATTTTTTTATTGTCCTTGAAGGCATTATAAATAGATTTGTATTTTCATAAAGCTTAATGAGATCTTCTGTTGCTAAAAAATCAAATTGTTTGTATTTAAATTTCGAATTTTTTAATAAATATTTTAATTCACCATTTCCTACAATATATGCAATAAAATCAAAATCCTGGGATAGCATATTTAATGCTTTTATAAATAAATCAAAACCTTTTAATTCATTTAAATGACCCACAAATAAAAATTTAAAATCTGAAAAATCCTTTTCTTTATATTTGTATTTATTAATATCAACTGCACTTATATAGCACCTTTCATAACTAGTAATACCTTTGCTCAATAGGTACCTGTCTGAAAGTTCGGTAGCAGAACATATTTTATATGCATTTTTTAAAACAACGCTAGAAATCACGTTATATGGTGGTAGTTTTGGGACTGATAACATTGCATCATTTTCTGTCATCACGATGTATTTTTTATTTAATTTTTTAGAAAGCTTGAATAATTGATATGAATAGAATGTATGTCCCTCTTGAATCACAATATAGTCACTTTTAAATATGTCATTTAAATATTTTGACAGATCAAAGTAAAAAAATGAATTTAAACTACTGTTTCCATTTAACATGGTTATTGGATCAAGCGGAAAAAGTTTTATATTATCTTCCCTTATTTTTAAATTTTTATAACTGGAATTAATCATCCTTTTTTTAATATTTGTCTCTAATTTTATTTTAGGAAAATAAACATAAATTTCCTCAGCAGGTAATAAACTAACAGCATAAAACGTACTTTCATAAGGAATGGGAAGAAATAAAGAAATTCGCATCTATAGACTTCATGAATTTCATATATATAAATATTTTTTATGGCATTGGTGTGTTGAATAATTCTGACAAATAAGTGACATTTTTATGACGTATTTATATAGGGCTATTGATTTTTGGGTTTTATGACGGAAAAA
>JBMFLB010000022.1:0-5295 GCA_049971465.1 Minisyncoccia bacterium | reverse complement strand
GTGATACACCAGTTATACAAGATTTGAAAAATTATATTACAAATTTTCCTCAAGCTGGTTATGAAATAACTTCTGATATGAAAAAAGCAGAAATAATTGTATTAGCAAGCCATTTTAAAAATGAGCCATTGTTAACGAAAAAATTTATTGAATATTTAAAACAAGATAAAATAATTATTGATTCCACCAGATTTTATGAACAACTTTTTGCTCGAACGCCATTAAGCGATTTAAATGAAACATGGTTTTTTGAAAATTTTGTGCATCGCAGCAAATTTCATTTTTTTGTAAAAAGAGTTTTTGATTTAGTTAGCGCAATAATTTTATTTATTATTTTTTTGCCAGTAATGTTAATTATTGCAATATTAATAAAATTAGATTCTGATGGTCCGGTTATTTATCAGCAAATAAGAGTTGGGAAAAATGGCAAGGAATTTGTTTTGTATAAGTTTAGGACAATGATTAAAGATGCTGAAAAATTTGGTATTAAAAGAAATAATTTAGATGATACCCGAGTAACGAAAATTGGTAAGATTTTAAGAAAAACACATTTAGATGAATTGCCGCAGTTAGTTAATATTATTAAAGGTGATTTATCATTTGTTGGCCCTCGTCCGGAAAGGCCAGTTTTTGTAAATGAATATAATTATTCCGTGCCATTTTATAGTATCCGCCATATTATTAAACCTGGTTTAACTGGTTGGGCGCAAATAAATTATCCTCATGGTTTAACCCTGCAAGATGCATATCAAAAATTAGAGTATGATATTTTTTATATCAAAAATCAATCTTTTATTTTTGATTTGCTTATTATTTTAAAAACAATTAATCATTTTTTTAGTTAATTGATAAAATATATTTTGACAAAAAAAGATTACAAGATTATAAATAAAATATGAAATGGTTTCATTGGTTTACTATATTTTTAGGCGCCTGGATAATTTTGTCTCCATGGCTGTTTGGATTTTATGAAATAAATATTATGGCATGGAATAATGTTATTGCTGGAATATTAATTATTGTTTTTACTTTATGGAATATTGTATTTAAAGGTCATAAAGTTGATAATACTAATTCTCAAGAGTCACAAGATCAAGATAAAAATCAAATAATATGACAGTTAAAATATATACAACTCCAACCTGCACTTATTGTAAAATGGCTAAATCCTATTTTCAAAAAAACAATATTCAATATGAAGAATTTAATGTGATGGAAAATATTCAAGCGCGGGAAGAAATGGTTAAATTATCTCATCAGTTAGGAGTGCCAGTTATTGTTATTAATAATGAAGTAGTGGTTGGTTTTAATAAATCATTAATTGATAAGCTTTTAAAATTAAAATAAAATTATGGATTACGATTTAATTATTATTGGCGGTGGTCCGGGTGGGGTTGCAGCAGGAATTTATGCCGCCAGAAAAAAAATTAAAACAGCAATTGTAACTGATTTGTTTGGTGGCCAATCAGTTGTTTCTAATGAAATTAAAAATTGGGTAGGGGAAAAATTAATTTCTGGTTTTGAATTGTCTCAAAAATTAGAAGATCATTTGCGGGATCAAGAGGGTATAGAAATTGATGATGGTGATTTGGTAACAGAAGTTCAGGACATAACTAAAAATGGCAGTCCATTTTTTAAGGTGATAACAAAAAATAATAAGGAATTTAATACTAAAACAATTTTAATAACTAGCGGCAGTCGGCATCGCAAATTAAATATTCCTGGTGAAGATAAATTTGAAGGCAAAGGAGTATTTTATTGTTCTAGTTGTGATGCCCCGTTATTAAAAAATAAAAAGGTTGCAGTTATTGGTGGCGGCAATGCTGGTTTAGAAGCTGTTCGTGATTTGCTGCCTTATGCTAATCAAATTTATTTGTTAGAACATTCAGATTTATTAAAAGGTGATTTAGTAACACAAGAATTAATAAAAAATAATGCAAAAGTTAAAATTTTATTAAATGCTCAAGCGCAAGAAATTATTGGTGAAAATTTTGTTACAGCTTTAAAATATTTAGATAAAAAAGAAAATCAGCAAAAGGTGCTTGAAATTGATGGTATTTTTGTTGAAATTGGGCAAACACCAAACAGCGATTTTGTAAAAAATTTAGTTGAATTAAATCAATATAATGAAATTGTTGTTGATTGTACTAATCAAAGAACTTCAAAATTAGGAATTTGGGCAGCAGGTGATGTGACCAATGTATTGTATAAACAAAATAATATTTCCGTTGGTGATGCAATAAAAGCAGTATTGAATATTTATGATTATCTTAATACTAATTCAGCCAATAAAATTTGATTGAAAATTTATATATGTTATAATATAAAAAATTTAAGATCGATATTATTTTAAAAAAGAATGAATAAAACAAATAAAATTTTATTAGCAATTGTTTTGATTTTATTAGTTGTCTTATTGGCCTTTTTATTTAGTAATAAAATTTTTGGCGGTCCTAGTTACTATGCTGTATTTTTAAGAACAGGTGATTTATATTTTGGGCAATTGCATACTTTTCCAAGTTTTGGATTAAGCGATATTTATTTATTGCAAGCAAATCCAAATGATCAGCAAAATCCATTTAGTATTAGAAAGTTTTCTAATGTTTTTTGGGGGCCAGATAATTTTATGAAAATAAATAAGGATAATGTTGTTTGGATAGTTAAATTAAGTGATTCAAGCCAATTATTAAATATTATCAAGACAAACCCTAATTTGTTGCCATCAAATACTCAACCCAACGCAAATAATACACCATCAACACCGCCAACTAAAACTCCCAATAACACAACCAATTCTACATCAACAAGATAAATAATTTTGGCTCATTTTTTGGGTATGCATTTTTTATTTATTGAAAGATATTGTATAATTAGAATAATATTTTATGCTTAAACAAAAAATTTTAATTTTAGCCATTTTATTGACATTAAATTTTATTGTTGTTTATGCCGCAACCAATATTGATTCAGTAAATCATTGGGCTTGGAATGATTCAATTGGTTGGATTGATTTTTATTCAACTAATAATGTAAATCTTTCTGGTTCATATTTGCATGGTTATGCTTCAAGCAGCGATGGTTTTATATCATTAGATTGTTCAACATCGCCTAATGGAAATATTTGTGGCACATCAAATTATGGTATTTGTAATGGTCCTGGCCCTCATAATTCTGATGGTTCTTGTCCTAATGCTGATGCTAGTGGCAATTTAACTGGTTATGCTTGGAATGATGCAATTGGCTGGATAAGTTTTAATTGTGATCAAAGTTCTCAGGGTGGTTCTAATAATTGTGTACAATCTAATTATAAAGTGACTGTAGATAATAGTACTGGAGTTTTTTCTGGTTATGCTTGGAATGATATTGTTGGATGGATAAGTGTAAATGGTTATATTGATAACACGACATCAACTTATTTTGTTGATTCCAGTTGGAGTACTGTTCCAATTTCTGGCTATTTAATTTCTGAACCATTTGATATGCAAACACAAGGAGCTCTTAATGGAATTACGTGGCAAGGATTACAACCAAATGGCACTTGTGTAAGATTTCAATTAGCAGTATCAGACAGCCCAACCGGCCCTTGGGTTTTTTATGGACCAGGTCAACAACAAACAACTTATTTTGGAGATTGTCCTGGTCTTGGTCCGGGCTATACAATTCCTATTCAACAGTCTGATAGATTATGGATTTCAAATTATCGCTATGTTGTTTATAAAGTATATTTATTTAGTAATTTAGACCAAACATCATCGCCGCGGGTTGATAATATAATTCTCAACTGGAGTCCTTAATTTATATATTGTAGTATGAGATAGATAAATATGTTATAATTAAAATGTAAAAAATGAATATAACCTATAAAAATAAAACAGCAGAAATTATTGGAGGTATAGCCGTGTTATTATTAGCCGCAGCAATAATTTATGGTTATTTTAATGGCTGGTGGCAACCAGGAGTTATACCACAAGATAAAAATAATATAAGCGCAACTAATAGCACAAATAATACATCATTAACTACACGAACAGCAAATCCTAATGCTTTACCAACGCTTGGTGGAGGCACAAGAGAAAAAATACAAGAAAATATACCCACGCCTGATGTTAATAGTAATGTCCCATCTAATATTGCTAAACCATCTAATGTTGTTACTGCTGGTGGCACATCATTAAGACAATTTACAATTCAAGCTCAAGGCGGTAAATATATCCCATCAACAATAGTTGTGAATGAAGGTGATGTTGTAAATATTTCATTGGATGCTGTTGATGCTGATTATAATATTTTTATTCCTGACTTTGGTATAACAATTATTGCTTCAAAAGGAGCAACTGGGCGTGGTCAATTTAGCGCTTTTCCTTTTGGGCAATATAAATTTGTTTGTGATACTAATACCACTAAAACTTGTCCGGCTAATATGAGTGGAACTTTAATTATTAATAAAAAATAGTTTTATAAAAGGTCTTTAAATTTTGAAATATCATTGAAATATAAATTAGATATATTTTAATTAACAATAAATATATTTAAAATAAATATGTTTAAAATAGATTTAAAACAGAAAAAAAACAAAATTAAAAATAAATTTTATGCAAGAAAAATAATTAGTGTTGTGTTTTTTGCTGTTTTATTTTTTGTAGTGTCATTTGTTTTTGCTTTTACTGGTCCTACTCAAAATCCTCCTGGCGGTAATGGAGTTTTGCAGGTTGATTCCAATGGTAATTTTGGGATTGTCCCTTCAGTAACACAAATTACTCCTGCTCAAGGAACATTTGGAAGGGTATTTACAATTACTTCCAGCACTAATCCTGGTTTTTCTCTTTTTAATACAACAGCAGGAAGACAATATACTTGGTTTGCTAATAATTCTGGTTTATTATATTTGTTTTCTAATAATGCAACAGCCGGAGCAAATATTTTTTCTATTGATAGCAGTGGTAATACAACAATAAGTGGTTCTTTGATATTTGGTAGCGGGGCTGGTATTGCAGCACAATATGTAAGTCAAGGATCTTTTGCTTCAAATACAAGTGGAGGAGTTTTTGGTTTTCCATCAAGTTTAAGTATTGGTTATGGTTTAGGTTCAACTCCAACTACTATTGGCCAAACTGGGGTTTTGTCTGTTAATGGCAACGTCGGCATCGGGACGACGACGCCTGCTTATAAATTGGATGTTGAAGGTTATGTCCAGGCTTATGGCTACTACACGGGCGATATTGTCTTTCAATATGGAGAACAGAATGTTTGGAGGATGTTTGAGGATGAAACAAGTCTTTATACCCAGAGTGTGAA
>JBMFLB010000021.1:0-5504 GCA_049971465.1 Minisyncoccia bacterium | reverse complement strand
GTGGTGATAAAACTGTAAAGTAAATAGTATTTTTTGTGCTTTCGGTTATTGCATTTTTATTACGCGTATAAAGCTTGACTGAAATAACATTATTTACAGGATCACTTGGTATACCAACCTCTAAATTTAATACATTTTTATTAGCATCGGTTGCAAATTGATTGTTTACATACCAGGTAAATTGTAAATCATCTATTGATTGGATATTAAAAAAATAAGGAATGGCATTAATAACATAAGATTGTCCGCCATAAATATCATTATTATCATCAATTGCTGGATTGGTTATAACAATGCTAGGAGAGTTGATTGGAATAATAATATTTTTGGCATAAACTTGATTATTAATCATAACACTTGCTTCGATTAGTAACTGATCATTAGAATTATTGTTTTGATAATTAATTATTGTTAAACCCAAATCATTACCAACAACAGCGCTATTTATTCTCCAAATAATTTGATTACGTGATAAATCAACAATTTTGTTATTTTGTACTGCTATTAATCCCAATTTAATTGGTGTGTATTGAGTTGCAAGTGGATGGCCTAAATAATTAGATGGATAAAAATTATAAGCAGACCAAGTAATAATTAAATCAACATTATTGTCAGGTGTTTGGGTGGAGCCAATTGGTATATTAATAACAAATAAGGTTAAAAACAATAAACTTATAAATATTTTATTTTTCATGTTTTTAGGTTAAATGGCTTTTAGAAGAAAGAGCGCCTAGTTTTTCTAGTTTTCCTTTATTATTATATAATATTACTTCTGCAATAAAAGTAACAGTAACAGCTAAAGGTATGGTACCGCCAAGCATTTTAGTAACTATTCGTTTGCTTGAAAAAACTTCTTTATCGCCACTGCACCATAAGACAAAACTTAATATAAATATGCTAATCCATTCAACCACTGGTCCTAAAGCAATTAAATCTAATAATAAAGCAACAATATCAGTAATTAAAGCAAAAAAAGTTCCTAAAACAATTATTACAATATTAATTTTTTTATGTTCACTATCATTGGGTTTTTTAATTTTTGCATCAGGTTTATCCATTTTGTTTTTGAACGCCTTTTATTTTTAATAATTGTTCTGGGTTAGTTGTAATTACTTGATCTTCAGTATAAGAAGCCTTGATTTGTATTGCCACATGTTTTAATCCAGCAAAAAATAATCCTTCACCAACATTAGCTTGAAGCAATAAATCCTGCTCTGTTTTGGTTAAATTAAATGTTTGCGTTAAAATAGGTATGCTTGCTGGCGCTTGTTTTAGTAATACTTGAATTGTAGAGTTGGTTACAATTGGTCTGCCATAATCAGAATTTAAGAAATCAGCAACATCCTGGCTTATTGTTGTTACTCCTAAATAATATTTTCTTGCTCTTTTAACTAAACCAAATAAGAACAATGCGCTATCTTTATATTTCATCATCCACCATGCTTCATCAATGACTAATAATCGTTTTTTTAATTTTGCCCGTATTAAGTTCCAAACAAAGTTTAAAATTATATACATTGCAATAGGTCTTAATTCTTCTTCTAAATCTCTAATTGAAAAAACAATTAAACGATTATTAATATCAATATTAGTTGGCGAATTAGTAAATCCTGCATAGGAGCCATGCACAAATTTATCTAATCTTACTGCTAAATTATGGCCACCCTCAGTGTTTTCTAAAACAGTTTGCAGGTCTCCTAATAATGGTGGTTGTAATTCTTTAGATCCAAAATTTTCTGGGGTAATATCGCGGGCAGCATAAGTTTCATTAAGTACTCGGTCAATTAATGCATCTTCCTCAGGTGAAATTTCTCCTAACATAAGTTTTAATAGTCCAGTTAAGTTTAAAATATGTGATTTAAAAACGTCAGATGGTTCTTCTCCTTCGGGGATAATTGGTATGTCTAAGGGATTGATATGATTAGGCGAAGTTAATGAAATTTTAAAATAAGTACCTCCAATAGCATCGCTTAATGCGCGGTATTCATCTTCAGGATCAATAATAATAATATCAGTGCCAAGCATTAAAGATCTTATAATTTCTAATTTGACCGTATAAGATTTACCAGCGCCGCTTTTAGCAAATACAACCATATTAGCATTTTCTAAAGAAAAACGATCAAAAATTACTAATGTATTATTATGCATATTTATACCATATAAAATTCCTTTATTTGATGTTAAATCAGGAGAAACAAAAGGAAACAGCGAAGAAGCAGGCGATGAATTTAATGGTGTCAGTACACCTAATTTATCTTTGCAAATTGGCAATGTAGAATTAAACCCGTCTAAAGTTCTAAACAGCGCTGGTTTTATTTCAATAAGTTTGCTTTCAACAAGCGAAATTAATTGCGCTTCCAAATGATTTAAATCATCAATGGTTGGGGCATAAATTGTTATATAAACTCCAACATCAAATAATTTTTCTGTTGATTGAATTAAAGAATCACGTAAACTTTCTACATCGTGATAAGCAGTTTCTAACGCTGGGTCTCTTACTAATCCTTTTGCTTCCCTATCGGCAAGTTGTGATTCCAATTCAGTTACAGTTTTTTTTAATTTTTTTAAAATTTGGCTGGTGTCAGCTGGATGAATAAAAATACTTATATCCATCATTTCCGGTAAGTTAATAATTGGCGAAAACCAACCGCTTGTTATATAACGAGGATAAGTAAAAATAAAAAATGTTCGCGCATAATAATTGCCTAGCTTTATCTCATTAGCATTAATTTCCATACCAGATGGCGCAATTATATTGATAATATCTTCTTTAGATGGTTGATAAGGTTTTTTAAGTTTTATTTCCATATTGTTCAGTTTGTAATGTTGGGATGTTTTTCTTTTCAATTAATTCTGGATTATACATATTATATAGTAATTCAGTAACCGCATCATTATCTAAAACAACTGATTGTAATTGCATTGTGAGTAAACCATTTAAAACCTGATCTACCCTTTCCTGTAATTGTTGTAGGTTTTCTTCATCGGTTAATTGACGGGTAGTATAATTTGGTTTTTGCCCTTTTAATAAATCAAAAATAGAAGACGATGGTGATTTTATTGGCGGTGGATCATAAGGAACAACAATAAAAAATGATTTAGTAATAATAAAATAATCTTCAGCTAATGTAGTAATAAAATTAATATAATCTTCAATTTGAATTTTAACTAATTCATTTGTTTCTTCTTGTTTTTTTGTTTGTAAAAATGTTATATATTCACTTAAATTTACCATACGAGAATGGATAAAAAATTGAAGATCAAATTCAAAACTATTAATAAAATTTTGAAAAGAAGTTAATATCAAATTTTGTTCATCAGTCGATTGTAAATCGAAATTAATACCGGAAACCATTATAATTTTTCTTAATCCACCGCTTTTTAAATAAATAGTGCCATCTTTAATATCTTTAATATCTACCAAATTATAACTTGGCGCAATTGGTTGATTTTGAGTTTGGTTGTTTGTTTGTGCCATATATTAAAATTATACAAGTAAATGTATTAATAATCTACTTTTTTTGCAACTAATTTATCTCCAGTTGTTGTATAAACAGTAGTATATTTTTTATTTTGATTTGCCTGCATTTGTTTGTTAGTAGTTATTTTTTGAGTTAAAAATTTTAATTTTGATTGTAATCCAGCATTTTTTCGTAATGTATTAAGGTCATTATCGGGTATATTTATAGTTTGTTCTTGAGTTTTTCTTTGCCAGGTATATATTTTAGGATGCCATATATATTGAATAGCAGCAAATACAAGTTTAGGCAATGGTTGTTTATTTATTTTTACAAAAGCAAAAGATAGCCCAATAGTAGCAATAATTAATGATAAAATAAAAGCAATAAAAAAATTAAATGTGTTAAATATAATATAAATCAAAAAACCAGCGCCGCCAATATAAGCAAATTGTTCTATTGTTAGTGGACCAATGATTTTTGGTTTTGTTTCGATGAATTGTGGAACTCGGAAAGTTGCCATATATTATTATTTTAAAATAATTGTATTTCCTTGCAACTTTACCTTTTTGTCATTTTCATTATTAGAATTAGGCGTTTGATTTATGTTTTGATTGTTTTTTGCGTCTTTAGTAGCAGAAGATGATAGTGGCACAGAAGGGGTTTGGTTTAAATTATTTTTATCTTTTTCTTTATTTTCAGATTCAATATTAATTTTTACTGGTTTTATTGTTTCAAAACTAAGATCAGCTTGAGGTTGAAGATTGGTGCTATATTCACTATAGTGAATTATTTTTGGTTGTTCTTTTTTAGGTTCAGAAAAATTTTCAATTGTTGCTTTTATGGTTTGTTCCTCATCTTGGTTTTTAGAAGATGATGAAAAAATTTTAAATGGAGAAAAAATAAATAATTTTTGTTTGGTTGGTGCAGTTGGTTGTATTGTTTCTTCAGTTGGGGTGTTAATAATTAATGGTTGTGGTTTGCTTTGTTGTTCAGGAGCTAGTTGTGGCGTAGGATTGATAACTGGTTGTTGGGGTTGAATATTATCTAGTGGCGTGGTTGGGTGTTTTGCAATTTTATATAAATTTTCTAAATAAGATCTTAAGGGATAAAATATTTCACGATTAACAACTTTTAATAATTCAGTAATTATTTTTTCATTAGCTTCCATATCTGATTTTAGTTCAAATAATAAATCTGATGGTTTTAATAAACCCAAAATAACAGCTGTTATTCCTTGCGTTAAAATATTTACATCAGAGTCATTTAATTGAAATTTTTTAGCAATATCTAATATGTTTTCAAATTCCTTTTCTGAACTCAAAAAATCCTTGATATTATCAGGCGCTTCAAAAAATTTTTGTTCTATTTCATCAGTAGTAAATGTACGCATATTTTTTATGTTGGTGGTACTGGTGGCGGCGATGGAGGTGGTGTTGTTGGTGGAGGTGTTGGTGGCGTAGATGGTGCCGTGGTAGAGGTGGTGCCAGTGAATGGAATGGTGCCAGTGGTGGAAGTGGTGCTAGTGGCAGAGGGTGAGGCTGGTGGCGTAGATGGTGCTGTGGTAGAGGTGGTGCCAGTGAATGGAATGGTGCCAGTGGTAGAGGTGGTGCTAATGGTAGAGGGCGTTGTTGGTGGTGGAGTAACTGGTGTTGGCCGATGTGGTGTTGGCGATGGAGGAGGGGTTGGTGGTGGGGCTTTCCTGCCATGAGTTGAGGGTTGTCCTTTTTCCATTGCTACACGTGTGCTTAAAAATTCTCCATATTGTTTCTCATAAATAGCTTCCTTTACTGATTTTGTTTTTGGCAATTCCATATGTAATTCTTTAGCAACCGATTTAGTAGAAGAAGATAACATAGATCCGATTAATGATTTAGATGGTACAACTGGTTTTGCTCCAAGTTCATATAATTTTTTACCAACCGCTCTTTTTATTCTTCCTTTTGATTGCGCCCATCTAGTAGCAAGCGGTGGTCTAGTTGTTTGTGTTTCAGCACCAGCTTCACCACCAGCTCCTTCACCAGCTCCTCCGCCACCAACTCCTCC
>JBMFLB010000020.1:0-8176 GCA_049971465.1 Minisyncoccia bacterium | reverse complement strand
AAGCTAAAAATAGTAAAGAAGCAATTGAGAAAGTGGCAGATGAAATTTTGAAAAAGAAAAAATATTGGTTAGAAGGTCGTAAATTATATCCATAAATGTAATTAAAAATTGATTTTTTATAAAATATATTAACATAAAATTTAAATAAAAAATTTTAAAAAAATTTAAATAGGAAAAAATAATAAATTTTAATTAGTGGTAAAAATGGTAAAACAAATGTTAAAAGAAAAAAAGAATCAAAAAAGAGAAAAACAGATAAATATTAATGGTAAAAATTTTACAAAAAATGATGCTCAGAAATTTGTTATATCTTTTACTGATAAACTTTATGCAGAAATTTTGGATTCTGGAATGTATGAATTCTTAAAAAATAATTTATCTTTAATTTATCCAGAATTAAAATATATATCTGTTGAAGAATCTAATTATATAGATGAAAATTTTATTCTTACAGATTTTTATTCTAAAATAACATCTAAAGTATATAATTATGTAACAAAAAATCTTATCAATTATAAATATAAAAGTACAGAAAATTTAGAACATTATACAGAAAGATTAATTGATAAATATGCATATTCTGAAATATTAAGAATTTTAAAGCAAGGTTATAATTCAGGAAAATTATCTATAAATTCAAAATTATATAAAATAATGAAAAGTAAAGGGTTGATATAAAAATGACAAAAAATAAGAAGTGGATTCAGGAAATAGATATAAGAAAAGGTGCATTAAGAGATTATATGTTAAGACATTATGGTCCGGAAGCATTTACGAAAAAAGGGACGATAAAGTTCAAATATATTAATGATGCAATTAAAAATGGAAGTCCACATGTAAAAAGAATGGCTTTATTGGCAAAAAATTTTAGGAAAATTAAGAGGTGATTGAAAATGTCTAATGATAGTTGGAAATGGCAGTATAAAGAAATAAAAGATTTTTTAGAAAATAAATATGATGTAAAGGTCAATCTTAGATATGAACATAAATATAATTTTACAATTAATATTTTTATGAAAAAGGATATTTTCTCAAATATTGAAAAAAGTATAAAAGAAAGGTATTCTTTATGGCATCCTGAATTTATGGAAATACATCTCGATCCAAATTTTCATTATAAACATGGTGCAAAGAAAATAGTTGCTGTCACATTTTTTAAATTATAAAATGTAGAAAAATTTAAAACATAAAAAATTATGAAAAAGTTTTAAATAATAAAAAAAGTATTTTATTAATTGGCGATAAAATAAAAAAGAATAAGAAAAATGATGTAGATTGCGAGAGAGGTATTGGAATATGGTTAAAAAAAATAAAAAATGGATTCAAAAGGCAATTAGGCATCCAGGATCATTGAGAAGATGGGCTAAAGAACACGGTTTCATTACAACAAATGGAAGAATTGATTTGAAAAAAGCAGAGGCCTATGCAAGAAAACTTGGTTTAACACACAGGATAAGACAGATAAATCTAGTGAAGAATCTGAAAAAATTCCATTAAGGTGTTAAAATGTTTTTCTTTTTTCCTTTTTTTAAGAAAAAATATAAATTTCCAAGAATAAAATGGAAGGTCAAGCCCAGGAAAGTCATGAAGGATTATATTGCTTTAAACTGGCTTGAGCCTGAATTAGCAAAAAAATTCGGCATTAAGAAAAGAGAAGTCTGGGTAAGGGAAGACTGGTGGAAGGACCCTGAAAAGAGAAAGAGGCTCAATGTCCATGAAAAGGTAGAAATCAATCTCAGGTTGAGAAGTAAACTACCCTATAAAAAAGCTCACGAGATAGCGAATAAGTTTGAGCATAATGCATTGAAGCATATCAGAGGAAGAAAATGAAGAGAAGAAAAAGTTTTAATTATCAATCTCATAAATTTCTATTTAGGCACAAAAAACATGCCTATATATAACTTTTCTCCATACTCCTCAATATAAAACTTGTATAATTCAAATTTATTAAGGAATTTTTCCATCTTATCCTGCACTTTTAATATGGCATTCTCATCATCACTCATGGCTCTTTCCCATTCCTCTTCAGTAATTCCAGCGCTTTCTTTCCATTTGCTTATGGGTATGCATGCTATCCAGATTTTAATAGTCCTCTGAGTAATTCCTAAAAACTCATCCCTTGTATAATCATATTCCGCATTATCCTCTATTGTATATTCCGCACCATTCAATACTCTTTCTTTAATTCCATTCATAATTTCTTTCAGCATTTTTTATCACCAATTAGAATAATAACTTAATAGTATATAAATTTTTCTATTGTTATTGCAATTCTAAATGAAAGAATCAATATATTAATAATGTAATAAAAAATAACAATTTTTATATGAAAAGAAAAATTAAAAGGTTAAAGGTTAAAAAAATTTAAATAGGAAAAAAGTAATTTATAAATTGGTGACAAAATGAAAAAAAGTGAAAAAAATAAAAGACAAGAAAAATATTTTTGTCCTCCTGAGCAATCAGATATTGAGCATGCAAAGAGAATAAAAGAATTAAAAAAGATAAGAAATGCATTAATCCATTTAGGATGGAAAAAGGTGTACGAAGAGCGGGGCAAGGAAGTTTTTACTCGTGATGGAAAATACGGTATTTTGCTTATTTATCATAGAATGGGAATTCTTCCTTGGGAAATAGAAAAAACAGGAGTAAATGTAGCATTGGTTAAATTAAATCTGAAAGATAAAGATTGGCCATATGAAGTATTTCATGATTTTAATCCATATGAAAAGACATAAAGGGAAAAAAACAAAAAAATTTTAAATTTATTAAAAATTATTTAAAAAGATAAATATTTATTTAAGAAAAAATTTAAATAGTTTATTATTTAAAGAATATTATTTGAAAATAAAAAAATTATAAAGGAGAAATGATAATATGAAGCAGGTTGATTGGAAACAGAAGATGAAAGATGGAATTACTACTGATGCTTTATGGATAACATCGAGACAAATTAAAGGTAGGTTTGAAATTCCAGATAGAGAAATATTCAAAGATTATACATCTTCTACATTTCATGGTATTTTTATCCCTGAAATACCTTATCAATTTATAAAGCGTTTTGCAGAGAATGATGGTTGGATCTGGGACCCTTTTGCAGGAAATGACACAACATATTATGTTGCAAAAAAGTTAGGAATACAAGATCGTGTAATAAGAAGTGATATTAATCCCTTGAATGCGGATATATATGCTGGAGATGCAGAATTTTTTAATCCTTTAATTTATACTAATAATAATAAATTACGTTTAGTATTCATTCATCCTCCTTATTGGAACAGGATTATTTATTCGAACAAGGAAGGCGATCTTTCAAATTGTAAAACGTTGGAACAATTTTATGAAAAAATTGGAAGAGTAGCAAAAAATATTTATAAGTATGTTGAAGATGGTGGATATGTTATTTTAGTTTGTGGGAATATATGGCTTAATGGAGAAGAGATTGATTTAGGAGTAAATGTTAAGGAAAAATTTAGAGAAATCGGTTTTAAATGTCGTTCTCATATCATTAAGGACTATGGTGAAATACAAAATAATGGTAAAAACTATAATTTATGGTATTATAGAAATCTTACAAATGACACAAATTTTTTTTATGGCGATAATATTTTTATACTTAAAAAATAAATAAAAAAAAATAAAAAATTTATTGTTTTTTCTTCTTTTTCTCCTTGTTTAACTCCTGTATTCTATCAATCAGTGCATATAGCACTTCTTGTGCATTCTTGTCAAATCCCAAGTCGTCTAAATTCGGTCTCTTTTTTCCTTTTTCTGCCATGGTTTATCACCAATTAAGTATAATACATACGAGTATATAAACTTTTTTATTGTTATTGCAATTTTAAATGAAAGAATCAATATATTAATAATGTAATAAAAAATAACAATTTTTATATGAAAAGAGTAGATTTATTAGAAAGTTAAAGGTTAGAAAAAACTTTAAATAAAATTTTTTTTCTTCATAAAATAAATTATATGAACACATAAATAAAAGATATAATAATATTAAAAAGAAAAAAATAAAAAATTTATTGTTTTTTCTTTTTTGCCTTTTTTATTTCATTTATGGCTTCTATCAAATTTCTCACTGTCTGTATACCTTCTTCGTCCAGATACTTCTCCAATCCAGTCAGGTCTACATCTTTTTGTTTCTTTTTTGCCATGGTTTATCACCAATTAAATATAATTCTTGCTTGTATATAAACTTTTTCCGTAAAATACCATAAAAATAAGTAATTTATTAATTAATTTTATTTAATTTTCAGAAAGAATTTATATACTCATATGTATTATACTATTATTGTATAGAAACTAATTAACAGAAATTAAGAAAATATGGTTTTTAGAAATTTTTTATGGGAAACTTTAAATACAAATACGATATTACTTTAATTATGGTTGAGTTTAAAAAATATATTAAATATATTTATCCGCTTCTTGAACAGAAATATGTTGTTGAAGTTTTAAATAATAAAAAAATAGAAAGAGAAACGTTAAGCATACATGACCTTACAAAATATTTTGATTTGATAGCAATAAGAGAAGGAGATGTTAGGTTAATTAAAATAATGAATAAAATAAAAGAAGAAATATTTGTAGAAATAAAATCTGTATTCAATTTTAATGAGCCAAGTATTGAAGTTTGGTATTTTAGAAAAACTAAAAATAAGAATAATGTTGAAAAAAAGATTTATAAATTAATAAATGGACAATTTTATAGAATTATGTATGATATAAATTATCTTGATTGTAGGAATGTAAAAAAAATAATGAAATATAAATTATGGGGTGAAGAAGGAATATTGGTAATAGGTGGATACAATGCATACTTTATAAAAAACAGGGAAGTTTTAGATAATTTTGACAAGAATATAAAACCGAACTTGACTGAAAAGACGAGGGTAGTATATCAAAATAACAAACTCATTCTTGCAAAAGTAGGGAATAAAGTGCTGGAAAATGAATGAACTGAAGATAGATAAGAGAATAAAACTGCTTATAAATCAATATCTTTTCTTTGTCATTATTATAATGATTATCAGTTATATCGTTGGTTTAAAATTAGTTTTTAATTATTATTGTGTCACATTAACACATTGTTATGTTTCGACATTCTTACTTTTCTTTTCCCTTATTTTGATAGGAATTATCTTTTACAGTATGTTAGAATTAGTTTATAGTGAGTATTAAATAAAAAAAATTTAAATACCTTTTATAATTATAATAAAATATAGAGTGATAAAAAATGAATTCTTTAAAAAAATTGTGTATCAAAGTTTTTAATTTTTGGAGGGATAAATAATGACTATAAAAGAATTTGGAATAATAGATGATTTTCTTAATCTTATTATAATTTCATTAATGATATCTGTATTTTTTATGTTGTTAATTATATTTTTTAGATGGCAAGTATGAGATATAAAAAGTGTAAAAGATAAAGTAAGGTATTAATTATAACAAAATTAAATGTTAAAGGGGTAAAATAAAAATAAGATAAAAATTCAAAAAAGTTTTATATAATAAAAAATAATTTTTTTAATTAATGGTGATAAAATGCCTGAAAGAAGAAAAAGGGAAAGAAAAGGAATAGGTAAAATTATATTTACAAAGAAAAACGTCGATGGTCTTTACATTGGTTATATAATTGAAACAAATAAAGCAACATATTTCTTGCCAATCTCTCAATTAGACTTCGATGTTTTAAAGCAGCAACGTGAGAATAAAGACAGAGTTGACTTTTTTTACATGGGAATCATAAAAGATAATGAAATTGAGGATATTGAAATTTTTCCTTTTGAAGTGCTATTAGAAATACGTAAAAAAACAGAACATCCATATTTACAGAGAGATATAGATAGGTTATATAATAGAAGACGTCTTGAATATGAAGTTTTTAGAAAATCATAAAAATTTTATATAATTTTAACAATAAAAAATATTATAAATGTATAAAATTTTAAATACTTTATTGATTAATACATAATTATGGAATCTGTATATGAAAATGAAAAGATAAGAGATTTCGTACAGGCATTACAAGATATCAATGCTAACAAAGTTGATATGATTGTTCCTGCATCGTCTCTTGTCATTGACAATAATATTCTCAAAATAAAAGATAGAGATTTTAGTTTTAAAATATTACCATGGGCAAAGAGACAACTAGCAGGAAAATTACAAATACCCATGAGATTTTACAATCGTTTAGAAATGAATTATTCAAATTTATTAAATACATTATTGAATACAATGCTTTCAAAAAATCAAGATAAATTTTTGATTAGAACATTGAATGGCGAAGTTAGAGGGATATTGAGTGATCGTTATAAAGCATATGAAAGCTTTGATATTTTCACAACAGTAATTGATTATGCAATGAAATTAAATCCGAATGTTATTTTTAAATCTGCTTATGTTACAGATTTATTTGTGGAACTTGAATTAATTGACAAAGATAAAAAATATGAAATAGAAATAAATGGAAAACCTGATACATATTACACAGGTGTCAGTGTAATTAATTCTGAAGTTGGCTATAGGGCATTTGAAATAAATGTATTACTTTATAGACAGGTTTGTTCTAATGGCTTAATTGCACCAGCACTTAATCAAAAAATAAGAAAAATTCATGTGGGTAGAAGAATAACAGATGAAAATTATTGGAATGATACAGTAATTAATGAAAATAAACTATTATTAAATAAAATTAATGATATGTTAAATATTGCATCTAATAAAGATAATATAACTGAATTATTACAGAGGTTATCAGGGTATTCAAAACAACCTATAGATGTGTCAGTAAAGTTTTTAGATGCTTCACAAAGAGTTTTAGGATTAAATGACAATGAAAAGGAATTAATCTGGAAAAATCTTGAAGAAAAAACTCGCTTTGGCTTTATAAATGCTATAACAAGGACTGCTCAATATTATACAACAATAGTCAAAAAACCCACTGAAAGATTGAGATTGGAAGAGATAGCAGGCGAAATGCTGACAAATGAATATTATTGGAGAGAAATTGAAAGAGAAATGTTGAGAGAGAGGAGGAGAAAGAATAAAGTTGAATAAAATTTAAATAACAAGAAGTTGTATAATAAAACAATGAATCCTTACCAATTAGCAAGGATGAATGGCGAATTAATTGAAAAAAAGATTTGTGATAGGTTCCAATTGACTTATGTTAATGATGTTCATGATGCTGAGAAGGATGGTGTCAAATATGAAATAAAATCTTGTCAAATAGAAATTGGTAAAACACATAAAAGAAAGGGACGTTTCATTTTAGATGAAAAGGATATTGAATTAATGAAAGAGAATGCAGTATTTATCTTTGTCGTTCATGATGGCCAGGGAAAAATATTAAGATGTGCATTTGTTCATGGAAAAAAATTATTAAGTGAAATGAATATTAAAAAGATTTTATCATGGCGTAGTCTTATGTTGCATGTTGAGAAGGTGTATTATGATTTATGAAAAAATTTAAATACTTAATTTTTAATATATTTTTAAAAAATTCCACTGATGCTGCCTCCTGCTTGCTCTCTTACCATATCTTGTTTGTTTTTATTTGGTAAGAGAGCAAGTAAAAAATTTAAATACTTAATTTCTAATATATTCTCAAGAAGTAAAGAGCGTTAAAAGAGGTGATTGAAGTGGAGATAGAAAATGGTAAAATAAAGAGGATGATATTGTATCCGTTAACATTGACAGTGACCATATATTATCCACCTGCTAAAAATTACACACAACTTTGTAAATATTTTTTTACTAACACATTGCCTAAATCATTAGAGAGCTTGGGCAAGATTAAGCCGGTTGTTTTTGCAACAATAAAGTATAGGAATCAATCTTCTGCAGGTATTCTGAAATACAGCATTAAAGACGTAACACCAGAGTTTTTCATAAAACTGTTTGAAATCCTTGAAAAGAAGAAAAGAATGAATAGTTTTATAAGAGAATATTCGGTTGAATTGAGCAATTATTTTACTGTTGATGATTTTAAGGAGGTTGATTGAAAATGAATGATGTTTACCAGATAAGGAAAAAATATGTGCATGAATATGTCACAATTGTATTGGAAAATGGGAACAGAATAAATGGATATATTGAAGATTATTACACTGCTCTTGACTATTTTTTGGTATTTAATGAAGAGGTACATGAATACTGGTCAGTT
>JBMFLB010000019.1:0-8898 GCA_049971465.1 Minisyncoccia bacterium | reverse complement strand
GGCAATATTTTGCCAAACAATACTGAAAGGAGATATATGGGCAATTTGAGCTGCTTCTTCACCAGTCAGGCTAGACATTACTTTTGTTATTTTAGTTATCGTGTTTGAAGGATGAAATTCATTATAAGCCCAATCATTTGAATCAAAAATTTTGGTGTAATGTTTTCTGATAATTTCACGTACCTCGGCTTGTATTCTTGGGACTATGCCAAACATTCGATAAAGATACGAATACAGACCGTCTCTTTCTGCGATGGTGTCAACAATTCTTGTATAACGCTCGTTCTGACGGACAATAAAAAACCCGGAAAATAGACCAAAAAAGAACACGCTCGCTGTTATCATATCTGATGCAAGGTCAAGTTCCATTGGTACATTAACGGAAAAAATAAAAGCCGAATATAAAATAACAAAGCCAAGTATTATAAAAATATGAATTGTTTTCATATATTTATTATAAAAAAATTATTTCGACCTTATAAGATGTGGTTCGACCTATTTTTAGAATACACAACAAGTCAGGATTTTGCAAGTGGACAAAAGAAACATTGCGGTGGGGGTGAGATTCGAACTCACGATCCCGATTTTGTCGGAATAGCGGTTTTCAAGACCGCCGCCTTCAACCACTCGGCCACCCCACCCTTAAATTATTATGCAATAAAAACTAAAAATTGCAATTACAATATAAAATGTTATATTTAAAAAATGAAATATTTAGTTTATGGCGCAATATTTTTATTAATCATAACAGTTATATTTTTTTATTTTTTAAATTTCAATAATTCTAATATCAAACCAACTAATATCAAACAAACAGCTAACTTGGTAGACAATGCAACTATTACTAATAATCAATCATCAACCCATTCTAACCCAACCTCTACTATTGCAAATAAAATAACAAATCAAGTTATTATTTTACCAACAACATCAATAAAACAAGGAGATATTTTAAGAATTATTATAAAAAATCCTGATAATAATATAACAAATATACAATTTCTAAATAATACTTATAATTTTTTTAAATATAATAATGAGTTAAATGCTATTATTCCTATTAATGTTAATGCTAAACTTGGTACTTATAATCTTTACATAAACAATATAAATTTTGTCCAACCAATTAATATTATTTCTGCTAATTTTCCTATTATTCAAATTCAATTACCACAATTAATAACTTCTCCGGAATTACTGCAAAAATATCAACAAGAAAAACAAAACATAGAAAAAGCTTATGCCTTGTCAAATCCTAATATTTATTTTAATACTTCATTTACCTATCCTTTACAAAATATAGAAATAACTAGCATTTTTGGAGAAAAAAGAACTGATCAATCAATAAATTATTCTTCTTATCACAATGGTGTTGATTTAAGAGCAAAAATAAATACACCAGTTTATGCAATAAATAATGGGGTTGTTAAAATTGCTGATCATTATATTTTAGAAGGAAACTTTATTATAATTGATCACGGCAGCAATATTTTTTCTGATTATTTACATTTAAACAAATTAAATGTTAAACAAGGAGATTATGTACAAAAAGGTCAATTAATTGGTTGGACTGGTGAAAGTGGTCAAACTATTGGACCACATTTACACTTTATGATTAAAATAAACAATACACCGGTTGATCCTTTGAATTTTATTAATCTTTGGAAGCTGGATTAAATTTCTGCTATGGTTATTAAAATCATTGGCCTACGATGAGTAATATTATAAAGATATTGACCAATCTGATCACGAAGCAAAGCCCTGACATAATCAATATCCAAAGGTTGATGTTTTGGAACACGGCCAAGAATACCTTTTACTCTTCTTCTAATATTTTCTAAAATTTCCTGATTTTCTTTAGCATAAATAAAACCTTTAGTCATAATATCAGGATTTCTTAATATTTGACCAGTTTGTTTGCTTAATAAAACATAAATAGAAACCATTCCTTCTTTAGCTAAAGTCAAACGATCTCTTAACACAACTTCACCAACATCACCAATTCCTAATCCATCAATCATAACATAACTAGTTTGAACAAAATCTTTGGTCGCAACAACTTTATTTTTTAAAATGTAAGCTATTTGCCCATTTTCTAAAATAATTATTTTATCTTGAGACATACCTGCTTTTTTAGCAATATCTCCTGCCACTGTACGCATATAATAGTAGCCATGAATTGGTATAAAATATTTTGGCTTTACTGCTTCTAAAACCAACTTAATATCTTCTGCTGGAGCATGGCCACTGGCATGAATATCAATAATATTGGAATGAATAACTTTTGCTCCTTGACGTGCTATATTATCACGCAAACTTTGAATACTTCGTTCATTTCCTGGTATTACTGATGAAGAAAAAATAACAGTATCTCCTTTTTTTAATCTAATATATTTATGGCCGCCGCTGATAATTTTCATTAAACCAGCACCAGATTCTCCTTGCGCGCCAGTAGTTAAAATTAAAATTCTATCATCTTTATAATTATGAAGATCTTCTAATGGGATAATCGTTCCTTGTTTTGCATTAATATAACCTAATTTTTGGGCAATTTGTATATTATCTTTCATCGAACGACCATTAATTGCTATTTTTTTATGTAATTTTTCAGCCATTTTTATAATTTCAGCAA
Organism: Minisyncoccia bacterium; assembly: GCA_049971465.1. Taxonomy (GTDB): domain Bacteria; phylum Patescibacteriota; class Minisyncoccia; order UBA6257; family GWB1-50-10; genus JBMFLB01. The sequence goes on along the minus strand of JBMFLB010000019.1, from coordinate 6,266 downwards.
TTCGAGTAATCATTGAAGAAAATGTTGCTAAAATAATTCTTCCTTCTGCTTCTTTAAAAAGTTCATAAAGATTTTTTTCAACAATTTTTTCTGAAACTGAATGACCTTTTTCTTCAGCATTAGTAGAATCTAACAATAAAACATCAATGCCAACTTTATTTAATTTTTTAAAAACTTCTATATTTCTTTCTGATGGTTTATCATTTACATCATATTCAATTCTAAAATCACCAAAATGAGCAATGTTAGCTAATGGTGTTTTTAATAAAACTCCTATTGTTTCTGGAATGGTATGATCTAATTCAAAAAACTCAATTTTAAAATTTGAACTTATATTAATTACATCGCCGGGTTTAATTGCAATAGTATTTAATTTTGGAGCATTTACAAAATCTTGCTGTCTTTTTTCAATTATTGCTTTACAAATATCAGTTGCATAAATTGGCGGATTGCCCAATTGTTCAATTAAATAAGGAATTGCTCCAATATGATCATAATGACCATGAGTTATAATTATTCCTCTAATTTTATCTTTTTTATGAAGTAAAGAATTTATATTAGGAACAATAAAATCAATACCTGGAGTTTCTTCTTCGGGAAATTGTAAACCCATATCAATAATAACAATATCATCTTCAAATTCGTAATAAGCCATATTGCGGCCAATTTCATCCAAACCACCTAATGGGACAAAACGAATATATTCACCTTTTAATAAAGATTTTGATTTATTTTCTTGTTTTTTAATATCGGTTTTTTGTATTGTATTTATATCCATATTTTTTTATTTTTATTTAATTAAAGACAAATTAAGGACATCGTAAGTCATTAATTTTTTGTATTTTTGTATTGTTGTATTGTATCCATATTGTATTTATATTTGTTGTGTTATTAGTGAGCAGGGAGGGATTCGAACCCTCAACCCAATTGGACACGCTTCTGAAGCGTGCGCGTCTGCCAATTCCGCCACCTGCTCTATTGCAATATTTTTGCTTTTAAAATGTACCAATTAACAGCATCATAAAAAATATCAGAAATATTATTTACACTACTAACATTAAAACCATTTAAATGATTATCGCTGATATAAATAAATGGCATTGAATACAAAAATATTGCTGGAACATCTTTAGTTATCAAATTATCAATTGATTGTAATTCTTGTTTATTTAAATCACTTGATTGCCGCAATGATTCAATTAATTTATCTACTTTAGAATTGTTATATAAAGATAAATTTAATCCGGGGTAAAATCTTTGCGAAGAATGCCAAAATGTAAATAAATCATTTGGATATTCTGAAATATTACCAAATAATAATGTATCATAAAGCCTATTTTTTATATAAGAATCTAAAGCATCTTGAGGATTAATTACATTAACATTTATAATAATCTTGCCATTGCTTATGGTTTCAACTGATGTTTTTATGAAATTAGCAGTTTTAATTAAAAAATCAATTGCTGGGACAACCATATTTATTGTTGTGGTTGATTTTATATTTTTATTAAATTTATTAGCTGCATCTTGAGGATTATAAATATTATTAATATTTGTTAATGGCTGCATTAATGGATCATTAATTGCAAAAACATAATTATCAAAAACTGAATCTTTAAAGATATAATCAACTAACTTTAATTTATCAATGCTTTCATTTAAAGCAGTGCGAATATCTTGATTTTTTAAAATGCTATTAGAATTAGGATTTAAAAATAATGCATAATATCTTGGAAAATTAATAACAAAAATATTGCTATTTTTATAGTTATTATAATCAAAATTTAATGGAGTTAATAAACCAAAACCATTAATATTTTTGTTATAAAAAGCATTTAATAAATCATTATTATTATCATAAAATTTAAAAGTAAAATATTTTATATAAGGTTTAGGCCCAGAATAATTTTCATCTACAACTAATTTATATTCAGTAATAAAACCATTATTTTCTTTTTTTAAAGAATAAAAACGATATGGTCCATTGCCACGTGGTTCCAAACTATATTTTGATAATTGAATATTTAATGGTGGTATATTTCCAAAAATATGTTCAGGAATTATTTCTAATTGTTTTACTTTATCAACAAATAAAAAATATGGTGATGGCAAACTAAATTCAAATCTTATTGCACTTATTCTTTTTATATTGATACCTTGCCAAGCAGAATATAAAGGAGAATGTACATCAGGATTTTGTATTAAACGTAAAGTAAAAATAACATCATCACTAGTTAAAGGAGTACCATCATTCCAAGTTAAATTTTCTTTTAATGAAAAAATATATGTTTTGCCACCATTTTTAATTTGATAGTCATCAATTAATTGATTTAATGGCAAATAAACCAAACGCGAAATATCTAAATCAACTTGATTGTTTGCTAACACTGGATTAACAATAATCGGTTGTCCAACCTCTCCTTGGAAATATTCTCCGCCTCTTATTGGTACAACTTTGCTATGAGCATTTACAAAATAAACTAAACCACTAAGTAAGGTACTAACACAAACAACCAATGCTAAAATTAAGATCTTTTTTTCACGTTGATCTAATATAAAAAATATTTTTTTTATTAAATTTGACATTAAATTAAAAAATTATACTTAAATTTTATTTAACTAATAAATTAATAATTGCTAATAATGCAAAAATAATTGCAGTAATAATTGTGCTAATAAAAATAGCTTTTTCTAAACCGCGACGGGTTTGATAAGGAGTGCCTCCTGCACCGCCAACTAAAATTGATAATCCCGCTGATCTTTCTTGAATTAAAATTAAAACAATTAATATTATTGAAACAACAATTTGAGCAATGAACATTTTATTATTTTTTATACATTCCTTTTTCTAAAATATTAAAAATGAAATTTACTACTGTAATAAATAATGTTCCAATTATTAATGCACCGTATCCTTCAATTGTAAGCGGTTTCACAAATATGTCAAGTAAATAAATAATAACAACATTAATTACAAAAGTAAATGCTCCTAATGTTAAAAAAATTAATGGCCCAAATATTAATTTTAAAATTGGTCTAATAATTATATTAGCTAATGTTAATAATAATGCCGTTACTATTAAATCAGTTAAACTACCATTAAAAATAAATCCTTGTACATAATGACTTGCTAAAAATAAAGCAATGGCATTAGAAATAATATGTAAAATTAAACGACTAATAAATTTCATAAAAAATCATTTATTTTTTTAATTCTTTATAAACATTACCAACTTTTTTAATAGATGGTTTAATTGTTTTTTCTCCTTTGACCAATAAAATTTTTATCACTTATTTTACCAACATCATCATTAACTGGATTATAATAATCCAATGAAAATGGTATAAATTTTTTATCAACTTGTATCATATATTTATTATAAAAAAACCTTTTTTATGGTCAATAGCTATTAAATAAAGCATCTTTTCTTTTTTTTCGATGAAATTTAATAGCAAAATTATGAGTATAATAAATCACTTTTAAAATTAAATCTTGCCAGTTTTTATCTAAAGACATTAATGGTTTTGGACCAACATCTAAACCATAAACATTCTTTAAATCTTTTGCAAAACTGATTACTTGAATATTTTTTAATTTTGTTTTAACTAAAATTTTTTTAACTGCATTATATTGTGCTATTCCACCATCAATAATCATTTCTACCAATTAATATATCTTTATTTTTATATTCTTCTAAAAATTCACGATGGGCTAAAATTTTTTTATACTTTTCACCTCTTCAGCAGATAATATTTTTTTGGTATTTTATTACTTGCACCACTTAAAATATTTTTTATAATTGAAATATTTTTATAATAATAAGGAAATTCATCAATAGTAAAATAAACATAAAAATAATTTTTATCATCTTTAAATAAAACATTATATTTTGGTTTTAAGATTTTTATTAATTTAGATTCTAATAATAAAGCTTCAATTTCTGATTTTAATGTATGCCAAACTAATTCATTTGCTTCTTTTTGCAAACTTATATTTTTTAAACTATCTTTTTGTAAATATGATTTTAGCCTTTCTTTTAAATTACTTGCTTTACCAATATATAGTGGATTTTGATTATTATAAAAAATATAAACGCCAGGCAAATTAGGAGTTTTTTATTTTAGCAATAACTTTATTAAATTTATTCATTAGTCTTGGATATTAATGGCAATAAATTTTGTCCTGTCATTGATGCTGGTACCTTAATACCCATTAAATGTAAAATTGTTGGCGCAATATCTGACAATACACCAATTGGATTTCTTTCAATAGCAGCAATTTGTTCATCAGTTAATTCTTTTTTAAATTTAAATTCATTAGCAACTAAATAAAATGGAACTGGACTTGGGTCATGTTTTGTTTGTGGTTCACCAGTTTTTATATCAAGCATAACTTCAATATTGCCATGATCGGCAGTTATAATCATCAAATGATTTAATTCTAAAACTGTTTTTAACAATCTACTTATTTCATTATCAATCACATTTATTGCTTTTACTGCTGCCTCATAATTACCAGTGTGAGCAATAATATCAGGATTAGCATAATTAGCTACAATAAAATCAAAACCACTATCATTTAAAGCCGCAATAATTCTATCAGTAATTTCTTTTGCCATCATTTCTGGCGCATCATCTTGTTTAGGAACATGTTTAGATGGTATTAAAACGCGAAATTCATTAGGAAATGGTTTTTCTATTAAGCCATTAAAAAAGTAAGTTACATGAGCATATTTTTCTGTTTCTGCTATGTGTAATTGCATTTTATTATTTTCTGACAATACCTTTGCTAATGGCTCTTCTATTTTTTCAGGAGGAAACGCAACATGAGCATTTACAAAATTATCACTATATTGAGTCATTGTTGTTATAAATAAATCATTAAATTTTTGCACAGGAAAATAATTAAAATTTGGATCAACAAAAGATTGAACAATTTGTCGCATACTATCTTCTCTAAAATTAAAAAATATTACTGAATCACCATCTTTAATGTTATGTAATGTATTTACAACTGCCGGCGGCAAATATTCATCATCTAAACCGCTTTCATAATGTTTTTTAACAAATGAATCAACATCATTAATAATTTGTCCTCCTTTTGTTAATAAATCATAAGCCTTTTGTGTGCGATCCCAATTTTCTTCCCGATTCATAGAAAAATAACGGCCACAAATACTTGCAATTTGTCCATAACCAGTTTGTTTAATAAAATCTTCAACATCATGATATAAACCCAAAAAAGCATGTGGTAAACTATCACGACCATCGCTAAATAAATGAAAATAAGTATTTTTATAACCTTGTTTTGCTGTCATAGTAACTAATGCTTTTAAATGATTTAATGATGCATGAACAATTCCTTCAGTTAATAAACCAACTATATGTAAAGCTGAATTATTTTTCTTACTATGTTCAAAAGTTTGTTTTAACACTTGATTTTCAAAAAATGAACCATCTTCAATTGCAATTGATATCCGAGGATAATATTGATAAATAACTTTGCCTGCACCAATTGTTAAGTGTCCAACCTCGCTATTTCCTGCTTCACCCCAAGGCAAACCAACTGCTATACTTGATGCTTGCAAGGCACAGCTAGAAAAATTTTTTTTAATAAAATTTATTGTTTTGGGCTGTGTTTGATAAATTGGATTGGTATAATCATTTTGCCCTATACCCCAGCCATCTAAAATAACTAATAAATAAGTACGTTTCATGCTTTTATTTTATTCCATTTTGACAAATTATCCAACTTATTTAAAATTAAAGTGTGAAGTCGATTTTAATGAATTTAAATTACAACTATGAACAACCCCACAATTTGGGGCGGCCTGATTTTTGGATTACTTATTGGCTATTTAATCAGAATTATAATTGCATCTCAAAAACGAAATACATTAGAACAGAAACTTCAAGAACTAAAAATTAAAGCCGAGGCAGAAGCAAAAGAAATTATTTTAGATGCCAAAAAACAGGCTGCCAATATATTAGAAAAAGCAACAATCGAAGAACGAGAACGCAAACAAGAATTACGGCGTCTTGAAAATCGTTTATTAAATAAGGAAGATGAGCTCCATCAAGAACTTAAAAAAATTGATGAATTTAAAAAGTCTAATGAAACATTTATTGCTAAATTAAAATCTGATGAAGAAAAATTAAAAACAAAAGAAAAAGAAATAATAGATATAAATACTATCCCCCAGCCAAAAACGGCTGGGGCGTGTGTTGATAGATACTCCGATGATTTTAATACCTTTTGGCAAGAG
>JBMFLB010000018.1:0-10309 GCA_049971465.1 Minisyncoccia bacterium | reverse complement strand
CCTAATTCATTTTTTGATGGAGCTAAGGTAATACATTTTTGAAAAATTGTTATTGCTTCAGAATATTTTTGTAATTGAAATAAACTATTTCCCAATAACTGACAACCCCAATAATCATTAGGATGTTTTTCAAAGTAGTTTTTAGCTTCATTATAAGCTTTATCTGTTTTTCCATTTTCTAAATCGTTTTTAATAGTAGAAGTATTGATTTCAATAGGTGAAGAGGTAACAGTTATGTCTAAAGAAGTATTTGTTGTATTTAAAGAAGTAGAATTTGGATAATTTGTTACTATATAATAATCAAATTTTGATAAATAATGAGTGATTAAGCCCAATATAATACCGGTAATACCAGAGATGATTCCCATTAAGAGAAAAATAAAGATTGTATTTTTTTTCATATTATGATTAAATGAAATTGATTAGTTTAAATATATTTTAAGATAAATTATATATTTTATCAAGATGAGAAGATTGGATTTAAAAGTAGGGTTTCAGTGTAATAATCGTTGCATTTTTTGTATTCAAGGCGATAAAAGATTTTTTGTTCCAAATAAAACTGATCAAGAGATAAGGAATATTTTATTTAAAATGAGAAAAAGTCACGAAGGGGTTGTTTTTACTGGTGGAGAGCCAACAATAAGGCCTGAATTGATTAGTTGGGTAAAATACGCTCATGATTTAGGATATAAAATTATTCAAATTCAAAGCAATGGCAGAATGTTTTCTTATAAAGATTATTGTCTTAAATTAATTAAAGCAGGAGCGAATGAATTTTCGCCGGCTATTCATGGTTCTAATAGTAAAATTCATGATACTTTAACCCGTGTACCAGGAAGTTTCAAACAGACATTACAGGGGATAAAAAATTTAAAGGAATTAAATCAATATGTTATTACTAATACGGTAGTAACACGAATAAATTATAAAGATTTGCCTACTTTAGCTAAATTATTAGTGAAACTTAAAGTAGACCAATTTCAATTTGCTTTTATGCATATTAATCCTATTATTTTAAATGATAAAAAACTAATTGATTATATTGTGCCTCGTTATTTTGAAGCAATGCCTTATATAAAAAAGGGATTAGATATCGCTAAAAAGAATAAGGTTAGGGCAATGGTTGAAGCAACTCCATATTGCTTAATGCGGGGATATGAAAAATATGTTTCTGAACAATATATTCCTCTGAGTAGTGTGATTGATGGTGATATTAAAATTGAAAGGTATGAGCAATATCGTCGTAACGAAGGAAAGGCAAAAGGCCCGGAATGTAAAAAATGTAGATATTATAATATTTGTGAAGGACCATGGAAGGAATACCCGGAAATTTTTGGTTGGTCAGAATTTAAGCCAGTACTAAAATAAAATGAAATAATATATGTTTTTAGACTTTGTAGATAAATGGGTATTGTGTTCTTCTAATACACATTCCTTATGCTTAAATAATGTTTTTCCTTTTATTTTGCAATGGTGGATAGCTATTGCCATAACAGTGGTTTTTATAGGTTATTTTTTGTTAATTTTTAAAAAACCACTAGGCTTTAATAGAAAAATTTCTAAAATAACATGGCTGGTTTTACTTGTTTTTATAGTTTTATTTTTGATTATTAATTTAAGTTTTAATTCTTTTAGGGCTGCTGATGAGGAGTGGGCTTCTATATATAGGGCAAAAACAATACTTGATGGTAATAAAAGAGTGTATGTTCAGGATAATTCTGGTATAGTTTTTCCGCTTTTGGTAGCTGGTTTACTAAAGATTAGTCATTTTTACTTTCCCCTGATTAGAATATTTAATATTTTTTTAGGGACTATAAGTTTATTTCTTATTTTTGAATGTACCTATCTAATTTTTGATAACGAAAAAGCTTCTCTTTTAAGCGTTTTTGTTTATAGCCTGACGCCCTGGACTTATCGTTATACTAGTATTCTTTTTGGCTTACCAACTTTAGTGCATTTTTTATCACTTCTTAGTCTTTTAACAATACTTTTAGCTTTTAAATATCACAAATTTTATTTACATATTTTATCCCTAATTTCTTTATTAGTTCTTAATCAAACAAAATTAGAATATTTGCCATATTATATTATCTATCTTAGTTTATTTTTTATTACTAGCGAATATAAAAAATTTAATAAGAAAGAAATTGCTATTTTTATAATAATAGTTTTTATTTGTTTTGTACCCGCAATTATAAAACATGCTCTTTTTCAAATTTCATTTCTAGCTAATCCTAATTGGTGTGGTATTGCGACGCAGACAACTGAGCATTATTCTTATGGAAGTGTAATTACAAAGTTCGATGATATTTTACAAGATTTAATTAATCAACGAATTAAATTAAGTTATTTTTTAAGCGATCTAAAAGTTTTTTTAAAATTTTGGAGTCAGCCAACTCTCATTTTGCCAATATTAATATCAATCATCGGAATTTATTTGGCTTTTAAAGAATACTCTCAAAAAAAACTTTTTATTTTGTTTCCCATAATTTTTTTTCTTATTTTAGCCATAGGTTATTTATTAGATTGTGGTTGGTATGAAGCTCGCCATGCAATATCTGCTTACGGTTTTTTAATTATTTTTTCTGGATATAGCCTTTGGTGGCTTTTGAGTAAAATTAATTTTATTAAAAAGGGTAGAATTTTCATTTATTCCTTTGTATTTATTTTACTCGGTATTCAATTAATTATTTGTATTCAAGATTTGAAAAATCTTCAAACCGATATGAAGACGTTTTCTTATGAATACCAATCATATTATCTTTATAAAGCTTTAATGAAAGACATTTCTATTCAATCGGGAACGTTTATCACATTAGATAATAATAGTAAGTATATGTTACAATTATGGGGTTATCAAGCAGAGAGTTTTAATGATTATATTCATAGTAATGAGGCGGTAATTAAGTATCAAGAGGTTATTAATCATTTTTTTTCTTCTGATATTCTAAATTTTAGAAATAAGATATATTTTATTAAATCTCCTGCTTGCGGATGGTTTGATCTCTTTATGGCTTTTTGCGAGAAAGCTCAAAAAGAGTCAAAAGCAATATTGAAAGAAGTTTATATTATAAACGATGAGAATAATAAACTCCAATTAATTGTTTTAAAAAACTAAGGCTTTTGCATTTTGGAATCATTTATTTAATGAAAATTTTTTAATTTATTTCAGATTGAAATATATATAATGAATTTTTACGTTTAACTTATTTTTAATAAAAATATGTTAATTAGGAAAAATGCTAAAAATACAAAAATTTCATCTGAACAGGTTTTTTTAATTATGACTGGTTTTATTTGTAATAATAATTGTGTCATGTGTAGCGTAAAACCAAAGGGATTGTACTATAAACCAAGACGAACAGAAGAAATTATAATGGATATGAAAAAGGGTAGAGAGTTACAATATGAAAGAATTGAATTTACTGGCGGAGAGCCCACTTTAAGAAAAGATCTTCCTTTATTAATTAGTGAAGCTAAAAAATTAGGATATCAAGAAATAGCTATTAGTACTAATGCGCGAATGTTAAGTCAAAATAAGTATCTTGAAAAATTAGTAAATAGTGGTTTAAATAGAGTTACTACTACTTTATATGGTCCTAATAAAAAAATACATGAAACTATTACGAGAACTCCACAAAGTTTTGATCAAACAATAAAGGGGATAAAAAATATGATTAAAATTAATATCCCCATTACTATAAACACTGTAGTTTTTAGTTTAACAGCTCCATTTTTAAAAGAAACTGGTTTATTAATTAATGATTTAGGAGTTAAATTTTGGACTTTATTAGATTTAATTCCCGATGGATATGCTTTTGATAATTATAAAATGTTAGTTTTGTCACCGTTTAAATTAAAAAAAACTTTTTTATCTATAGAACCAATATTAAATAAATTTAGTGTAATAAATATTTTGGATTTTCCTTTTTGCCTTTTGCCACCCTCTTTTTATAAATATTCTAATGTTAATATTTTAGCTGCCGAAGGAAGAACACAAATCATTCAGCAAGTTGGTTATCATCCAAAAAGATTCTTCAAAACGAAAAATGTCTACCAAGATATTCATAAGATTTTATTGCCAACTTGCAAAAAGTGCATTTATTATACAGAATGCGGCGGACTTTGGAAATCTTATTTACAAATATTTAATAAAACATCTTTTCGGCCGATAAAAAAATAATCTTAGTTAATATATATGACAAAAAGTCCTTATTTATATGTTGGCTATTATTGCAATAATAATTGTATTTTTTGCAGTGAGGCAGATGAATATCTACAAAATTTAAAAGAAAAATCATTAGAAGATATTAAAAAAGAATTAAAAGAGATTAGAAAACACTATGATTTTGTTAATATTATGGGAAGAGAGCCAACAATTAGATCGGATATTTTAGAGATTATTAAATTTGCTAAAAAATTGAAATTTCGTCAAGTTGGAATTACTACTAATGGAAGATTGTTATCTATTCCCGCATTTGCAAAAGCTATTTTACAAAGTGGAGTGGATCAAATTGGAATTTCATTAGCAGGCGCATCCCCAAAAATTCATGATTTTCAAACTCGTGTTCCCGGTAGTTTTGAACAAACAATAAATGGAATAAAAAATATTATAAAATTTAAAGAATCAAATGTGAGCTTGTTAATTAATTTACCTCTTAATAAATTAAATTATCGCGATTTGCCTAATGAATTAAAATTAATTGTTAAATTAGGTGTTAAGGAAATAAATATTTTAAACGTTGAACCATTAAGTCAACGATCTCGAAATAAAGATATTATAATGAAGACTTCTATATTGGGAAAATATGTCTTTGAAGTTTTAAAGAAAAATGATTATTTAAAAAGAAATGATTTAAAAATATTATTAGTCGAGTTTCCACCCTGTGCTTTGCCTAAAGAAGCAAGAAATTATTTTTTTCCTTGTTTAGAAAAAAATAATAATAAAGTTCGTATATCTTTATGTTCCAATTGTCCTTATAAAGATAGATGCGATGGGATACTATTGGATTATTTATTTCTTTATGGCGAAAGGGAATTTAAATTATAAAGATTTATAAAGATTTAAAAAAAATTATTTTTTTGTTTTAGTTTATTTATAATGAGACAGATCGAAAATTATTATATTATTTATTATATTATATCATAAAGTAAATAATTTTATTATTCATAAAAATTTTTGTTTGATAAAAATTGTATTATCTGAAAATAATTTAAGATAGTTTAAAAGACGGCAAAGTGTTTAATATTTTATTTATAGTTTTTGAAATACGCATGTAATTTATACCTCTCGTTTATTTGATATAATATAATAAATCTAAATAATATTTATAGAATATGATTTTTTCTAATAGTGAAAAAAATAAAATAATCAAGTTATCAAAAAAATATAATGATTTTGTTGAGTTATCAAAATTATCAGGTAATTCCATTCTAGAATTAGTAATGTTGGGTTTAGATTATAAACCAGCTGTTGCAGATACTATTACTTATACTAAAGAATTAAAAATGAATATACCGAAAATTAAAGAATTGTCCCAAAAATTAGGTTTGTTTTTTGCGATCTCTAAATATAAATATATAGTGAATAGTCCCCGTGGTATTTTTGAAGAAATTTCCCTAGATGATCCTAGAGAAGGCAAAATTATTTTCTCGTATTCAAAAACAAAAGATAAGGCAGAAAAAGGTGCAGTTTATTATCATGAAAAAATGCTTAATAGTGAATATGGATATAAATTTGGTAAATTAATGGGATATCCAGAATGTTGTTTGCAGTTTGGGAATTATTTAAATAATAATAATCAAGATCCTAATAATTTTGGTTTTAAAAATCCCGCAGTGGAATCATTAAAACGATCATATCATTTTGATTGGCGTTTGAATATATTTACTAACTCTCCTTTACCTTATTATCCCTGTAGTTTAACCTGTGCAAAGAGTATTGAATACGTCGAGAGATTATTATTTGCTTTTAGTATTTTAGATTCCAATATAAGTGATTTTTTAAAAAAAATTTTATCTGAACCCGTTTCTTTATATTGGACTTGCGCTGATAAGATTTTTCTTTATGGGGATTTCAAGCAGCCGATTTTAGGACAAGGAGAAATAAAATATGAAAGAATAGAGGTTTGGTTAAACTCAAAAACATTTTATCAGGCAGTAGATAAAAATCAAATAAAAAAATGGAATCTGATTGCTGAATATTTAAAAAAGGGAAATAGATTAGTTGTTAATGATAAATTTATTAAAATATATTTTAATCGCGAAAAAATTTTTGAAGTAGCTAAAGAAAATAAATATATACCAATATTAATAAAACCAGATATTTTGCCATAATAGTTTATGAATTATTCAATAAAACAACATAAGAATTATTAAATAGTTTTCTAAATTTTTTGATTTGTAAGAATTTTCAAAGATATAATAATATTTTAATTATTAAAATGTCTTTTAACAGAAAAAATGTTATAATAGAATGTGAAACTATATTAAGAAATTATAAAAATTATTTCAATAATATATGATTAATACAAATGCAAAGATTAAGAAAACAGTTATTTTTGCTGGATATCATTGTAATAATAGATGTATTTTTTGTATTAATTATGATAAAAGGAATATTCCTAGCCCTTCAACAAAAGATATAAAAAAAGAAATTATTTTAGCAAAAAAAAGAGGAAGTACTTATTTAGAATTAATCGGGGGGGAGCCAACAATAAGGCCAGATATTATTGAGTTAATTCAATTTGCAAAAAAAATAGGATTTAATACGATAATGATTGCTACAAATGGTAGAATGTTATCTTATTATGAATTTGCTGAAAAGATTTTAAAAGCGGGATTAAATAGTATTGTTTTTTCTATTCATGGTCACAATGCTAAATTGCATGATTCTTTAACTCAGGTACCTGGAAGTTTTAAACAAATTAATCAAGGAATTAAAAACGTAAAGGAGATTATTAAAAAGATGCATCTTAATGTTTCTTTGGGTACAAATACTACTATTGTAAAACAAAATTATAAATACTTGTTTCAAATAGGGGAATATATTAGAAAATTAGGATTGTATAATGCAGAATTTATTTTTGTGGATCCTAGTTATGGCGGTGCTTATAATTTTTTTGATAAATTGGTACCTAAAATTTCAGAAATTGCCCCTTACGTTCATAAATGTTTAGATATTGGTAAAAAATATAAAATTCCTCATTGGCATATTCGTTATGTCCCTCTTTGTTATTTTACCGATTATTTAAATCAGATTAGTGAATTGCATGAAATTGAAATATATGATAATACTGAACATGTGGCGCCAGATTTTTACGACGAAGATGCAATTCGTAATCGACAAGAAAAAGGAAGATTAAAAACAAAAAAATGTAAGGGATGTATTCTTTATAATAAATGTGAGGGGCTTTGGAAAGAATATATTAAACGCTATGGCGACGCTGAACTAAAACCTGTTAAAACTATTAATAAATAATTAAAATTTTGATGAAATCTTTTAAAAAAATAATAAAAATAAATAAAAATAATAAATATAAGACCAAAAGCTATGAATAAACAAATTAAAAAAACATTGGTTTCTAAAATAGATTTTAAAAAACAAAAAGAAAAAGAGTATGTAGTGATTTATGAAAGTGAAGAGCATTTTGAGGTATTGGGATATGTAAAAGCACACTCCTTGAAAGAAGCTAAAGAAAAAGCTAAGGAAGAATTATTAAATGAGGCTCGATATTATAATGTAACTGATGCAGAGATTGATGAAATTTCTCAATATGATGAAATTCATTTTAACATTTAATTTAAGGTAATTATTTATGCCAGATATTGCTATTTGGAACAAATGTAATAATCACTGTGTGATGTGCACTAATCCTTTGTCTTTTCAATTAGATGACTCAACCCCTTATTCGTTTGAATATATTACAGAAAGATGGAAAAATAAAAACTTAAAACCCAATGATGTATTATGTTTAACGGGAGGAGAACCCACTATGCACCCCGATTTTTTGAAATTGCTAAATTGGTTTCGCGTAAATTTTCCTTTATTTCCCATTGCTATAGCATCAAATGGTCGCTTATTTTCATATCATAATTTTGCAAAACGAGTTTTGAAAATTAATAATTTGATTTTAGAAATCGCTATTCATGGTTATAATGAACAAACTCATGATAGGGTAACCAGAACAAAAGGAAGTTTTAATCAAACAATTAAGGGGTTGCATAATATATTGAAATATAAAAATAATACTCAAGAAATAGAGATTAGAATTATTATTACAAAATTAACCTATAAATATATTGACAAAATCTTACATTTTTTACAAAAAGAATTTCCTATTAAAGATATTAGAGATATAGCAATTATTTTTGAAGAAATGGAGGGACAGGCTAAAGATAATTTTAAAGAGGTGGGTATTAGCTATTCAAAAGTAAAAAACTATATTATTAAAGCATTAGAAGATCCGATTGTAATGAATTTTAATGAAATAAGATTATATCATTTTCCTTTATGTGTTTTGCCATCAAAATTTTGGCCTTACATTTGGAGAACTTTAAGAGGAGAAGAAATAACATATGTATCTCAATGCGACAAATGTGTTGTTAAAAAATATTGTTTAGGGATTCACCGCGATTATATTGCTTTGATAGGCAAAAAAGAATTTAAACCCATTAAAAATATTAAAATAAAAACTAATAAAAATTTTTACCACCCTATTGGAGGAGTTAAATAAAAATGATCCCAGCTTTTATTATAAAATTATTTTTTCTTATCCCCTTTTTTATTGTTGGTATTTTAAGCGCATATACCGATATTAGATACGGAAAAATTAAAAATTCTTATTTAAAAATAGCATTCTATTATATTTGTTTTTTATATTTATTTTTAATATTATATAGCAAATTTTTTTTACAAATTGATAATAGTCAGTATTTTGTTAGATTAATACTAAATGGTGTTTTATCCTTTATTATTGGTTTTTTACTATGGCATTTTAATATTTGGGCAGCCGGAGATGCTAAATTGTTTACCATTTTTGTTCTTCTCTTGCCATTAGAATTTTATCAAAGATCATATTTTGTTTATTTTCCAGCTATAATTATTTTAATTGATACGGTTTTTTTGCTCATTATCTTTTTATTATTTAAATTATTTAATCAATTCATTTTTATTTTCTTTAATGCAGGTAAACAATTTTTTAAAGCTCCATTTAATACTTTTTCATTTTATTATAATAAAATTATCGGGGAAAGCAAAAACATAAAATGGGCTAAATTAATACAAAAAATAACCACCTCTTCTTTTTTGATTATTGATTTATTATTAATTTCTAAATTTATAATATATAAGATAGGTAAAAATTTTCCTCAAATACAGGCAAAATCATTAATTATTTATTTAATTTTGTTAATATTTTATATTATTTTATTTAAAATTACTCAAAAACACACGAATTTTAAAAAAATAATTGTTATTATAGGAGGGTTGTTTGTAATTTATTTATTTACTTCTCGGCAATTATATTTATTGATTTCATTAATAAAAACTACTATTATTATAACTTTTATATTTGATATTATTATTCGTTTTATTGATTGGTATTTAGAAAATATAGATATTAAAATCATAAATATTAATGATTTAAAAGAGGGCATGTTTTTAACCCAGGCCTCAATTCAGAAAATTAATCAACTTATTCATAAAAATGAAAAAAATAATTATAATATCATATTATCGTCAGATGGTTTAACAGAAGAACAAATTGTATTTTTGAAAAAAAAATTATCTCAAAATTTTGAAGTTGTTGCATATACAACTTTTCCTTTCGCGCCTTTTTTATTTATATCAACTTTATTAATGATATTAACTAAAGGTTCTCTTTTTTTGCTTTGCATTAATTATATTAAAAATATATTTAAATAAATTTATTTTCATATATTGCTTTAAAGTTTTGATAATGATAAAATATATTTACAAAATAACATCTATTAAATTTTACAAATATGAATCAAAGTAATAAAAAAGTTGTTTTTATTTTTGTTTTAATTATTATTGCTATTGTAATTGGGGGTTTAACTGGTTTTGTCGTTAGAAAGTATTTTGTATATAATACCAATGTTTTTAGGGTTTTAAAACAAACTAATAATATAGAGGTAACTGATAAGTTAGAACAACAAAATATTACAACATCCAATATTTTAATGCAAAATCAGCCCAAATTAACGGTAGAAAATAATTTAATCGATGGCGTTATTAAAAAAGTTTATAACGAAAACGGTAATTTAATTTGTGAAGTAAACGTTAATG
>JBMFLB010000017.1:0-10730 GCA_049971465.1 Minisyncoccia bacterium | reverse complement strand
ATATTAGGAGAATTAGATGGTTTAAATTCGTGGCTTGGTATTTGTTCAATAGAATCTAAAAAAATTAAAAAATCAAAAATAAACTTTTATCAAAATATTCTTTATATTCAAAATAATATTTTCATTATTCAATCGCAAATTGCTGCCAAAATTTTTAAAATAAAATCAAAACATAAAATTCAACAAAAAAATATTGACTATTTAGAAAAAATAATAAAAATAATTGATCAAAAAATACCACCAATAAAAAAATTTATTATACCCGGTGGCACTAAAATGTCATCATATTTAGACTATGCTAGAACTTTAACACGAAAAACAGAAAGAATCTGTATAAAAAATGATAAAAAAAATATAATTGATCAATTAATAAAAGTTTATTTAAATCGATTAAGCAGTTTTTTATTTGCTTTAGCGCGTTATGCAAATTTTATTTATAGAATTAAAGAAAAAAAACCCAGTTACTAAACTTTTATTTTTTTTAAAAAAATGTATAATAATATTATGGTGTCTATGGTGTAACGGCAGCACAGCAGTCTGTGGCACTGCTAGTACCGGTTCAAATCCGGTTAGACACCCATGATTGCACTATCAACAATGATTATAAGATTACTCATTGCTATTGTTCTTGGCGGTATTATTGGTTTAGAAAGAGAATTAATTGGCAAAGAGGCTGGTTTAAGGACTAATATTGTAGTTGCTAGTGGAGCAGCAATTTTTTCTATCATTTCAATTTCATTACCATATATTATTGCAACATCACCAGAAAATTTAAATGAGATATTGGCAAGAAATAGTGGATTTTTAACAGTTATTGCAAATATTGTAGTTGGTATAGGATTTTTAGGCGCAGGAATTATATTACATCAAGGATCTAAAGTAAGAAGTTTGACAACTGCGGCTGTTATTTGGTTTTCTGCTGCTATTGGTATTGCTTGTGGTATTGGGCTTATAAATTTTGCAATTACTGCTACTGTTTTAATTACTAGCATTTTATTTTTTACTCGAAAATTGTTTTTAAAAAACTTAAACAATAACAATGACCAACAAGATATATCTTGATTATGCTGCTTCAACACCATTAGAACCTCTTGTTTTACAGAAAATGAAAAAATATTTTTTCCAGGATTATGGGAATCCTGAATCATTACATTGCTTTGGCCAAAAAGCATTAAATGCAATTGACATTGCGCGCGAATATTTAGCACAAGTCACTAATTCTAATTTTAGAAATATCATTTTTACTTCTGGCGCAACTGAAGCAAATAATCTCGCTCTTCGTGGTGTAATTAAAGCTTTTAAAAAATTAAATAAAAATTTTATTCCAGAAATAATGATTAGCGCTATTGAACATAAATCAATTTTAAAAACTGCTGATGATTTAAAATTTGATGCTAAAATTATCACCATCCCCGTCAATAAAAACGGTTATGTTGATTTAAACTTTATAAAACAAAATATAAATTCAAATACAATTTTAATTTCAATAATGTATGTAAATAATGAAACAGGAAACATCCAACCCTTAGATAAAATTACAACAATTATTAATAATTTTAAAAAGAACAATAATTCTTTGTATCCTTTATTTCATAGCGATGCAGCTCAAGCTTTTTATTATTTGCCTTGTAATATTCAAAAATTAAAAATTGATTTAATGACTATTTCCGCACAAAAAATTTATGGCCCAAAAGGTATTGGCGCATTAATTTTTAATCCTAATTCAAAAATTATAGAGAATAAATTAATTAATCCAATTATTACTGGCGGCAATCAAGAATTCAATTTACGAGCTGGCACTGAAAATACTCCACTTATTTTTGGATTTTATCAAGCCGCTCAACTAGCAATAAAAAATCAAAGTAAAAATTATAAATATGTACAAAATATTAAAAATTATTTTATTCATCAACTTCAAAAAAGTTATCCAATAAAAATAAATGGATCAAGTGATATTCCTCATATTGTTAATATTTATTTTCCCAATAATGCTGCTGAGGATTTAATAATAAAATTAGATAGCGAAGGAATAGCAGTAGCCGCAAGTTCTGCTTGTACTGCTCGTTCTTTAACTCCATCACATGTTTTACAAGCAATGAATTTAAATCAAAATATATTAAATAGTAGCTTGCGTTTTAGCTTTAGCCCATTAACAACAAAACAAGAATTAAATTATGTTTTAAAAAAAATTAAAAAAATTATTTTCTAATTGCATTCATTAACAAATCATTTATTTTCTTTGCCAATTTTTTCATATCATTTTTTTTCATTCCTTGAGTAGTAACAGCAGCAGTACCAATACGAATACCAGAAGGATCATTAGGTGCTCTTAAATCAAATGGTAAAACATTTTTATTAACAATAATTCCATGCCTTTCTAAAATATTACTTGCATCTTTTCCACTAATACCTTTGCTTATTGTATCCATTAAAAATAAATGTGTATCAGTCCCTCCTGATATTATTTTCCAACCATATTTTTGCAATTCATTTGCTAAAGTTTTTGTATTTATTACAACTTGTTGAGCATATTTTTTAAAATTTGGTTGTAAAGCTTCATATAAACATACACCAATTGCAGCAATTGTATTCGTATGAGGTCCTCCTTGTAATCCAGGAAAAACTGCTTTATTAATAGCATCAGCAATGGTCAAATTATTATTAAATTTTTTCTTACTTGCAAAAATTAATGCTCCTCGTGGACCACGTAATGTTTTTTGAGTCGTAGTCATAACAACATCGGCATATTTAAATGGCGATGGATAAACTTTTCCAGCAACTAAACCAGCAAAATGAGACATATCAACCAATAAAAAGGCATTTACATCATCAGCAATTTTTTTAAATTTTTTAAAATTAATAATTCGAGAATAAGAAGAATAACCAGCAATAATTAATTTTGGTTTTTCTTTTTTTGCTATTTTAAAAATTTCATTATAATCCAACTTTTCAGTTTTTTTATTTACGCCATAAGAAACCCTTTTCCATAATTTACTAGTAAAACTAACATTGCTTATATGGCTTAAATGACCACCCATATTTAAATCCATTGCCATAATTTTTTCTCCAATTGGCACCAATGCACTAAAAATCGCTAAATTAGCAATGGCGCCCGAATAAGGTTGAACATTTACATCCCATTTTTTTTCTGATAATTGAAAAAGCTTTAATGCTCTTTCTTTAACAACTTTTTCTAATTGATCAATATATTTTACTCCCCCATAATACCGCTTATTAATATAACCTTCAGCATATTTATTAGTAAAAACCGAACCTAATGCCTTTAATACATCTTTTGAAACAAAATTTTCTGAAGCAATTAAATTTATTGTTTGTTTTTGTTTTTTATTTTCTAAACTTATTAATCTTTGTATCTGTTTATCTCTCATTTATATCATTTATACGGTGATGAAGTTGATGAGGTTGGTAAGGTTGACAAGCTTGATGTTGAAACAATACTAGATGTTACAATCGAAGATGTAGAAAAATTATTTGTATTTTTTTCAGAAACATCAACATTAGACGGTTGTGGTTGATTTACAAACAACAATGGCACATAAATCATAACAACTGATAAAATTAAAAGACCAATAATTATATATAAAATCCAATTTTTTTTATATTTCATATTTATACTAAAAATTGTTGATTATATTCCTGTTCGACATATTTCAAATTTAATTTTAACATATTTGGATTATCTTTTTGCGGGAACCATAAAAATCCTCTATTTTTTATTAAATCAAAAAGTTCTTTGGTAAGCTTTACATCCTGCAAACAATATTCTTTTAATTTTTGTATTTCTCCTCGTTGATACATATCAATTGCTTCTAAACCATGACTTAATTTACCAATACCAAGATTTGCTTCAGCTAAAACTCCTAAACCAATTCTTTTTTTAATTAATTTTTGTATTTCTTCTTGAATATCATAATGAGGTAATTTAGTTAAATCAATATTTAAATACTTATTTAAAATTGGTACATCAAACCTTTTACTTGCAAAACCAATTACTAAATCTGCTTTTTTTAAAAAATCATTTAATTTTTCTAATTCATTTTCATCAAAAATAAAATATTTATCTTGCTGATAAGAATAAATACCCGCTACTGACACTTCTAAATCAGTTAAATTATCTTGACCACCAACATCAAAAAAAGAATTTTTAGTTTCAATATCAAAAACTATCTTATCCATAATTAAATTTACTTAACAATAACGGTCGGCAACTTTACTGGCAGCATAACTATTTGGTTTAGTTTTAATTTCAAACTGATTAGCTCTTACCATTCCTACCACTTCTTGAATTAAATTTCTAGTATCGCCATTTGCACCAACATCAACATGAATTTCAAAAGTCCAATTAAATGGTATTTTTTCTTGTTTTAGCGCTAATAATAATTTTTGAGCGGCATCTAATGACAGCATTACTTCTTCAACAATGCGATCGCGCAAAGTATAAAATTTTCCAATTTTAATCCTGCGCCAAAAATATTTGCCGCCATTACCAACACGATGAATAACAATTGCAGTGACAAAATCAGCTTGTTTATCCTCTTCTAACCCTGAATCAGTACCAACAATAATGTTATACTTTCTATTAATATCGCTGTTAATAAATTTATTTATTTCTTTAACAACATCAGAAATCGTTAATTTTAATCCTGATACAGTATTAAAAGTTTCATCTTGCATAGTAAACTATATAATACAATATATTTTTAAATATGTCTAATGCGCCCCTGGGAGGACTTGAACCCCCAATCTTCTCCTTAGAAGGGAGCTGCTCTATCCAGTTGAGCTACAGGGGCATTTGATTTTATTTTATATTAAATTTAATATAAATAAAAGCGGAGTGTGGTGTAATGGCAGCACGCATGCTTTGGGAGCATGTAGTCCGAGTTCAAATCTCGGCACTCCGACGGGCAGTTAGTTCAATGGTAGAACATCTGTTTTACACACAGAAGGTTGTAGGTTCGATTCCTACACTGCCCACTAATCACTATAAAATTTTATTTTTAAATGATTTTAAATGCTTGAAAAAATAACAGAACAAAAAAATAAAACAAATAAAAATGTATTTTTTGTTGGTTTATTAAGTTTTTTTGGAGGAATTAGCCAAGATATTTTTTCACCAATTTTACCATTATATTTAACAACTACTCTTGGTTTTGATAAAACTTTCATTGGTATTGCTGAAGGTCTTACTTCGGCTTGTGCTAATATTTTTAAAGTTATTGCTGGATTTTTATCTGATAAATTTAAAAAACAAAAACCAATAATTTTTTTTGGATATTTTTTTTCAATGATTAGTAGATCATTGTTAGCATTTTTTACAACTAGCACTTCAATTTTAGGATTAAGATTTTTAGATGGAACTGGTAAAGGCATTAAAGATCCACCTAAAGATGTATTAATAGCCGGTTCATCAAATAAAAATATTCGCGGTAAAAGCTTTGGTATTGCCAGAATGCTTGATACATTAGGATCAGTTGCTGGCCCTTTATTGCTTTTTATTTTAATGTATGTTTTTCAAAATACCCACAACTTTTATCATTATATTTTATTATTTTCTGCTTTACCTTTAATCATTACTTTAATTATTTTAATTACTAAAGTAAAAGAAACTAATGACCTAAATTTCATTAGCCAACAAACAAACACCAATCAATCAAATCAATATAAATTACCTAGTTCTTTTTTTATTTTTATTTTGATTATAATCATTTTTACCATTGGCAATTCTTCTGATGCATTTTTAATTTTACGCGCAAAAAATATTGGTATTAACATTATTGATATACCATTAATTATTGCTTTGTTTAATTTAATTTATGCATTAGCCGCTGTACCGTTTGGTGTTTTATCAGATAAAATTGGTAGAATACCAACATTAATTATTAGCTGGTTATCTTATGCTATTGTTTATATTGGCTTTGGCATTGCATTTCATCCATTGTTAATTTGGTTTTTATATGGATTTTATGGTATTTATTATGCAGCTAATGAAGGTGTAGCAAAAGCGTTTATCTCTGATTTAATACAACCTGAGCATCGTGGCCGCGCATTTGGAATTTATGGCACAACAATTGGATTAACTTCTATTCCTGCAAGTTTTATTGCTGGTTTTCTATGGGATCATATCAATGCATCAATGCCATTTTATTTTGGATCTTTAATGTCTTTAATTGCAATAATTTTAATAATTGTTTTTTATAAAAAATTACAACCAAAAAATATTAATTAAATTATTTTACTACCAATATAAACCACAAAATTAAAGTAATAAACAAAGCCAATAGCTTTTCTTTGTTTTTATGTTTTACAAACTCTAATAAGAACATTTGTTTTGGCGAGGCTTCAAAAATTTTTAAAAATTGAATAAGTTCTTGTCTTAATTCATCAAGTGTTTTTTGCTTTATTTCTCCATTTTTAGCAACAGAAATTATTGCCATTTCTTCTGATACAACAATAATAAACGCATCAGACCTTTCTGATAAACCTAAAGCAGCGCGATGTCTTGTGCCATGTTTCTTCAAAAATTCATTATTTTTTTCTGATAAAGGCAAATGAACGCCAAACCGCACAACATCCAAATTATTACCAATAATAACCGCCCCATCATGGCCCGGCGAAGATGGATCAAAAATACTTAACAGCAATGGAACTGAAATCTTACCATTTAATTCAAAACCACCTTCCAACAAACGATCTAATGGCTGAACACCGGTAATAACAATTAACGCTCCAATTTTTTTATTAAGCAAATAAGCAACTGATTCTACGATAACATCAACAAAACTGGAAGTGTTTATAAATTTTTGCTTATGCATTGCAAATGACCCCAAAGAAAAAATCCATTCTAAAAATGTGCGCAACTCTTTTTGAAAAATAATAACAAACACCAAAAAGAAAAAAGCAAAAAAATAACCAAATAATAAATGAGTTAAATATAAATTTAATTTAACTGCTAAGAGATATATTCCTAATAAAATTATTAAACCATTTAACATAAAATATGATCCAGTTCTTTTAAACAAAAGAATAATTAAATAAAAAAATAAAAAAACAATAAATAAATCTAAAATTTGTAATAAAACATTCATTATTATTATTATAAATTAAACAATAAAATTTTAAAAATACAACCTAAAAACAAGTTATTAATTCTGATTTTAAAAAAATTAATTCTATTTTCCAAAGCAATGATACTAACAATAGTAATATCAATACGAGGGTAAGGATAAAATTATTTAATATTATTAATTAATTGATTTTTTATAAATTTATAATACAATTTAAATAATGGCCCTGTCGTCTAGTGGCAAGGACAGCGCCCTTTCACGGCGTAAACGGGGGTTCGATTCCCCCCAGGGCTGCCTCTTGACAAAATTATAAAAAAAATTATAATTATCATAATAAAATGCAAAATAATAGTAATACAATTTTGTTTTACAATAAAAAGGTCGAAAGCAGCCATTAATGGCTGCTTTTTATTTTATTTTCAATAATAAATGCAAAACAAAGACGACACAATAAAATTGGGAGATATAGTAACAATAAATTTATCGTCCCGAGGAAAAATTTCTATCCAGTTGGTCCAAACTCCTAGCGACCCTTCTAAAAATCTAATTTCTATTGATACACCTTTAGGACAAAATTTAATTGGGAAAAAAATTGGCGACTCAATAGAATATAAAGTTAATGATAAAATTTTTAAAGTTGATATTTTAAATATTCAAACTAAATAATATTTGGTTCCTCTACTAATTGGATATTAAAATTTTGGCGCACTTTCTTTTTTATATATCTTATAGTTTGCATTAAATTTTTAAAATTAGCTTTATTATTTATTAAAACTAAAGCATTTTTATCAAAAATTTTAATATTATTTATTGTTTTACCTTTTAGACCGCATTTTTCTATTAACCATCCAGCAGAAATTTTATAATAATTTTGATCAATCATAAATGCCACTAAATCAGGATATTTTTGTTGTAATTGTTTAAATTGATTTTTACTAATTATTGGATTTTCAAAAAAAGAACCAACATTAGGAAATTTTTTAGGATTAGGCAATTTATTTTTTCTTATTTTTAAAACGGCATTTCTAATATCTAATATTGAAGGCTTTGATAATTTTTTTTGCTGAAAATATTGAATAACATCTTTGTATTCTGGTATTTGGGGATATTTATTTTTTACTAAACTTAAAGAAATGGATAAAATAATGTGCCTTCCTTTTTCTGCAGTTTTAAAAATACTTGTCCGATAACCAAAACCACATTGCGCTTTGGTTAATTTTACAATGTTATTATTTTTTAAATCATAAGCAAAAACATTTTTAATTGTATCATTTAATTCTTGGCCATAGGCGCCAATGTTTTGTATTGGCGCGGCACCAACAGTGCCAGGAATACCTGACAATGCCTCAACACCAGCCAAACTATTATTTACTGCCCATAATACAAAATCATCCCAGTTATGCCCTGCTTCAACCAAAACATTAACTGTATTTTTTGTTTCAGATAAAATTTGCTTTGATTTTATATTTAACTTAATAAAAAATTTTTTAATAAATTTATCAGAAAAAATAGTATTAGAACCGCTGCCAATAACATATAATGGGATATGATTTTTTTTAGAAAAATTTACTGCCATTATTAAATCTTCTAATGAATTAATAGTAGCAAAAAATTGACCAATACCACCAATACGAAAAAATGATAATTGACTTAAATCAACATTACTAAAAATTTTTAGCATTATTTTTTTTATAAAAAATACTCTTTACTAATTCTACTACTAAAAGATAAGCAACAATAACTACAACCAACATAAGTTTTAAATTAAGTGGTAAAGCAACAAAATTAAAATATTTACCAATTGGTAATAATGGAATTAACCAAGCAATAGCAACGACTGATACGGTTGATAATACCAATAATTTACCAATAGGCGATTTATAAAATGGTAATTTAGTTCTAATTATATAAATAACAAAAGTTTGCGTTGCTATTGATTCAATAAACCAGCCAGTTTGAAACATAAATTCTTTGGCATGAAACATTAATAACAAAACAGCAAAAGTTATAAAATCAAACAAAGAACTAATTATTCCAAATACAAACATAAATCTTAAAATTTCCTTAAAATTCCAATGAGTTGGCTTTTTAATTTCTTGTAATTTTATATTATCAGTTGGTATTGTTGTTTGAGATAAATCATACAAAAAATTATTGAGCAAAATTTGCGTTGGCTGCATTGGTAAAAATGGCAAAATTAAAGGAGAAAACATCATTGAAAACGCACCGCCAAAATTAGAACTAAAAACCATACGAATATATTTCATAGTATTTTCAAATGTTTTTCTTCCTTCTAAAACACCATCTCTAATAACATTTAAACTATGCCTTAATAAAATAATATCAGAAACTTCTTTTGCTATATCACAAGCATTATTTACTGAAATTGATATATCGGCTTCTTTTAATGCTGGGGCATCATTAATGCCGTCACCTAAATATCCAACAGTATTGCCTAATTTTCGTAAAATTTTAATAATTCTTTGTTTTTGTAATGGCGTGATTCTAGAAAAAATAGTTACATTATTAATTACTTTTTCTAATTCTTCATCTGATAATTTATCTAAATCTTCACTGCGCAAAACATCTTTTACTTTTAAATTTAGCTCCTGACAAATTTTTTTAGTTAAAATTTCATTATCACCTGTTAAAATTTTAATCTCAACTCCATTATTTTTTAAATCTTTTAATGTTTCCTCTGCGGTTTTTTTGGGTGGATCAAAAAATGCAATAAAACCAATAAAATCCATATCAAACTCATCATTTTTAGAATAATTATTTTTTAATTCATGTACTTCTTTTAATGCTATTGCTAAAACCTTAAAACCATCTTGACTTAATTTTTCAAAAGTAATTTTTGCTTGTGATAATTCTTCTGTTTTTAAATGACAAAGCGAATAAATATTTTCTGGCGCTCCTTTAGTAATTAAAAATCGATGATTATTTTTTTCAAAAACAATTGAATCTCTTTTTCGTTCAAAATCAAATGGTATTTCATCTATTTTTTTATAATTCTTAATATCAAATTTTTTATATTCTTTTATTGCTTCATCTAAAGGATTTTTTTGCGCGGTTCTAAAACTACTAGAAATATAAGAATATAACAAAACATCATTAGAAGCATTACCATTTAAATCAATATATTTTACAACAGTAATATGATTTTCAGTCAAAGTTCCAGTTTTATCAGTACATAAAATATTCATGCTGCCAAAATTTTCAATCGATGATAAACGACGAACAATTACTTCCTTTTTAGCCATATTTTTTGCCCCATATGCTAAAGAAACGGAAATAATAACTGGCAAAAGTTCGGGCGTTAAACTAACAGCAACAGCTATTGCAAAAAGAAACGAGTCCATAAAACTGCGAGCTAATAATATATTTGATAAAAATATAAATATGATCATTACCCCTATTAAACGGGAAATAAATAAAGTAAATTTTTTTATATTTTTTTCAAAATCTGTTTCGGTTATATTTTTTAATAAAGTTTCAGAAATTTTACCCAATTCTGTTCGTTTACCAGTACGAACAACATAAATTGTCGCATAACCAATAACAACACTGGTACCCATTAAAACAATATTTAAATTACTGGAATCAAATTTTATGTCTTGTAAATTTGCAGGTAAATTAGAACTA
>JBMFLB010000016.1:0-11388 GCA_049971465.1 Minisyncoccia bacterium | reverse complement strand
GATAAAAAATATAATTATTTACTTGCAGTTCTAATTATTTTAGGAATTTTATTTATTCTTTGGTATAAATATTTTAATAAAAGCTTTGTAAATTTAAATCAAAAATTAAATAAAGAAAATAATCAAGAATTAAAAAATTTAAAAGACAATGATATTGTTGTTAATTTTCCTCATGAAAATGAAAAAATAAAATCGCCTTTAATTATTAATGGTAGGGCCCGGGGGAATTGGTTTTTTGAAGCAGAATTTGGTGCTAAACTTTATGATCAAAATAATAATTTATTAGGTCAAACAATTTTAAGAGCTAAAAACGATTGGATGACTGAAGATTTTGTTGATTTTGAAGGTGTAATGAATTTTCAAAAGCCAGAAACAAAATACGGCAAATTAATGTTTTTATCAGCTAACCCTTCTGGAATTAGTGAATATCAAAAAATTTATTTTTTACCAATTGAATTTGAAAACATAAACTATCAAAAAGTTTTGCTTTATTATTATAATCCCTTAAAAGATAAAGATGAAAATGGAAATATTTTATGTTCAGAAAAAGGGTTGGTTTCAATTCAAAGAGAAATACCACTTTCTCAAACTCCAATTAAAGATACAATTGAACTTTTATTAAATGGCATTAATAATTTAACTTCAAAAGAAAAAGAAAGTGGAATTACAACTGATTTTCCATTAGGTCAATTTAAATTAAAATCATTAAATTTGAATGCAGATGGTACTTTAATTTTAGAATTTAATGACCCTTTAAATCAAACTTCGGGTGGATCTTGTCGGTCAAAAATTTTATGGTTGCAAATTGAACAAACCGCAAAGCAATTTAATCAAGTTAAAAAAGTTGAATTTAGGCCAGAATATTTGTTTCAACCTTAAATTATAAATAGTTTTATAGAAAAAATATAATTTTAGATAAAAATTTTGGCGAGTTTTATGTCTTAAAATTTTAAATTTAGAAAATAAGAAAGAAATATAATTTAGTTATAGAAAATGGTTTATTTAAAATGATTTCTTGGAGCAACAAAATTAAAACTTTTGTTGACCGGTTAATTTATTTTTGCTACGCAACAGCGCTGAAATTTAAATTGATTAATTTGTAATTTTAATTTATAATTTTTTAAATGTTTGAATTGGTTGATAAAAAAATTAAGAATTTTGATGCATTAGCTTTAACTCAAGTACGAAAAGATGTTTTAGCAATTATTGAACAAGGATTAGAAGCTATTGATACAGCAAATATTATTTCACAATTTCTTACTTTAAAAAATAATGTTATAACTATAGCTAATAAACAGTTTAATATTTTTGATTTTCGTAAAATTATTGTTTGTGCAGTTGGTAAATGTGCATTAGAAGGAGCTAAAGCAATTGAAAATATTTTAGGAGATTTTATTACTGATGGCATTGCTTTTTATATTGGTGAGAAAAATATTAATTTAAAAAAAATAGAAAAGGTTAATGGAACGCATCCTTATCCTAGCAATGAAAATATTAATGGTTCTAAAAAATTAGTTGAAAAATTATCTAATTTAACTGAAAAAGACCTGGTAATATTTTTAATTTCTGGCGGTGGGTCGGCTTTATTATATTTACCTCCGAAAGGAGATGCTCAATTAGAAACGGAAATTTTTAAAAGATTAACAAGTCAGGGAGCAAATATTTTAGAGCTTAACACATTAAGGAAACATCTTTCATTGGTTCGAGGTGGATTTTTAGCTAAGTATATTTATCCAGCTAAAGCAATTTCTTTAATTTTTTCTGATGTTATTGGCAATGATTTATCTTTTATTGCTTCAGGGCCAACAGTTAAAGATACAACAACAGTTAGTGATGCATTAAATATTATTAAAAAATACAACATTAATGATTTAATTACTGATAAGCTTGAATTAATTGAAACGCCTAAAGATGATTTTTATTTTAAAAATATTTTAAATATTTTGGCAGTATCTAATGAAAATGCTTTAAATGCTATGGAAAGTAAAGCAAAAAATTTAGGATATAATGTCGAAATTGTAAGTAAAAGTATTGTTGGCGAAGCGCGTGAAATTGGTATTAAAATTTTAAATGATTTAAGATTAAAACCAAGCAAAACTGTATTACTTTATGGCGGGGAAACAACTGTAACAATCAAAGGAACAGGTAAAGGCGGAAGAAATCAAGAATTAGTTTTAAGCGCATTAAGATATATTCCTGATGATGTAGTAATTGCTGCTTTTGGTTCTGATGGCCATGATAATGGTAGATATGCAGGGGCATTATGTGATAAAATAACAAAAGAATCTAGTAAAAATTTAAATTTAGATGATTTTTTGCAAAATAATAATTCAACTGAATTTTTTGAAAAAGTTGGTGATTATATTTTAACTGGTGATACTGGATCAAATGTTTCTGATTTGATGATTGGTATAAAAATTTAAAGGTCAATTTTTAAAAAATAAAAAAATATGAGAAAAAATATTTTATGGTTTAAAGATATAACAATAAAAGATGTCCCTATAGTTGGTGGTAAAAATGCATCATTAGGAGAAATGATAAGATATTTACAACCAAAAGGAATAAATATACCAAATGGTTTTGTAATTACAGCTGATGCTTATCGTTATTTTTTGCAGCAATCTTATATAAATTTTGGTAATTCTAAACAAACTTTAGAAAATTTTATTAATAATGAATTAAAAAATTTAGATACAAAAAATTTAAAAAATTTACAACAAAAAGGAAAATTAATTAGAACTGTTATTCGTAAAACAAAATTGCCATTAGATTTGGAAAATGATATTATAGCTGCTTATCATAAAATGGAACAACAGTATGGTAAAAATGTTGATGTTGCTGTTCGTTCTTCAGCAACCGCAGAAGATTTACCTGGCGCAAGTTTTGCGGGTCAACAAGAAACTTATTTAAATATTAGAGGGACAAAAGAATTAATTGATGCTATTCGCGCTGATTTTGCATCATTATTTACTGATCGTGCAATTTCTTATCGTGCTGATAAAGGATTTAGCCATACAAAAGTTGCTTTATCAGTTGGCGTAGAAAAAATGGTGCGTTCTGATTTAGGATGTTCGGGAGTGATGTTTACTGTTGATACAGAAAGTGGTTTTAAAAATTTAGTAGTAATTACTGGTTCATGGGGTTTGGGTGAGATGATTGTTCAAGGTGAAGTGATTCCTGATGAATTTTTAGTTTTTAAAACAACAAAGACAATTATTGATAAAAAAATAGGCAAAAAAGATAAAAAAATGATTTATGGCAAAGGTAAAGGAATTAAAGAAACAAAAATTATTAATACATCTAATAAAGAACAAAATAATTTTATTTTATCAGATAAAGAAATTTTACAATTAGCTGAGTGGGGGATGATGATTGAAAAACATTATTCGGATAAAAACAAAAAATGGACACCAATGGATATTGAATGGGCAAAAGATGGTAAAACAAATAAATTATTTATTGTGCAAGCGCGGCCAGAAACAGTGCAAGTAAATAAAGATTTTTCAAAAGTTACGGAATATAAATTAAATCTTGGTAACGCCAAAATTATAATTAAAGGCATATCAGTTGGCAATAAAATTGCAAATGGTAAAGCCCATATTATTTTAAATGTAAAGGATATAAATAAATTTAAAGCTGGAGAAATTTTAGTGACTGATATGACTGATCCTGATTGGGAGCCAATTATGAAAATTGCTGCTGGTATTATTACTAATAAAGGCGGTAGAACTTCTCATGCGGCAATTGTAAGTCGTGAACTTGGTATTCCTTGTGTTGTTGGCACTGAATATGCAACAACTAAAATTCATAATAATCAAATGATTACAATTGATACTACTGGCAGTGAAGGTATTATTTATGATGGCAAAATAAATTTTAAAATTGTTGAACATAATGTTAATAAATTACCAAAGTTAAAAACAAAAATAATGGTTAATATTGCTACACCGGAAACTGCTTTTCAAGAATCATTTTTACCAGTTCAGGGTGTTGGTTTAGCTAGAGAAGAATTTATTATTGCTGGTGATATTGGTATTCATCCAATGGCTTTAATTAATTATAAAAATATAGCTGATCAAAAACTAAAAAATGTTATTGAAAAAAAAGTAAAAGGTTGGAATGATAAACAACAGTTTTATGTTGATAAACTTGCTTTTGGTATAGCAAAAATTGCGGCTGCTTTTTATCCTTATGATGTTATTGTTAGATTTTCTGATTTTAAAACCAATGAATATCGTGCATTAATTGGCGGAGAATTATATGAACCAAAGGAAGAAAATCCAATGATTGGTTGGCGGGGAGCATCGCGTTATTATCATCCTGATTTTGCTCCAGCTTTTGCATTAGAAGTTAAAGCAATTAAAAAAGTTAGGTTAGAAATGAAATTAAAAAATGTAATACCAATGATTCCATTTTGCCGTACAGTTGATGAAGGAAAAAAAGTTTTAGCAATTATGGAACAATATGGGTTATCTCGCCGTATTGATCCAACATTAAAAGTTTATGTGATGTGTGAAATACCAGCTAATGTTATTTTAGCTGATAAATTTTTAGATGTTTTTGATGGTATGAGTATTGGATCTAATGATTTAACACAATTAACTGTTGGTATTGATCGTGATGGCAATGATCGCATTAGACAAATAACAAATGAAAATGATGCAGCAGTAAAAGATTTAATTGCAATGGTTATTAAAAAATGTAAGCAAAGAAATAAATATATAGGTATTTGTGGACAAGCGCCATCTGATTATCCAACATTTGCAGCATTTTTACAAAAACAAGGTATAGAAAGTATGTCTTTAAATCCTGACTCAGTAATAAAAACAATATTAATGTTAGGCCGTAATAAAAAATAATTTATGACTTTTGGAGAATATCAAAATAAATCAAGAAAAACAGCAATTTATCCTGATGTAAATAATAATTTTGTTTATCCAACATTAGGTTTGGCAGGGGAAGTTGGAGAAGTTGTTGAAAAAATTAAAAAAGTTATTCGTGACAAAAATAATATAATTAATGAAGAAACAAAAACAAATATATCACAAGAAATGGGAGATGTTTTATGGTATTTAGCACAGCTTGCTACGGAATTAAACTTATCGCTTGAAGATATAGCGCAGTCAAATTTAGACAAGTTGTATTCCCGTTTGGAACGTAATGTTTTACATGGTTCAGGTGATAGTAGATAATGTTTTATCATCAAAATAAAAATGTTTCTTTTTAAATACAAATTCTTATTAATTTAATATTAGCAATTGTTCTGATTGTTAGTTTAATGGTTTTTTATTTTAAAATTTTTAAAATTTCTTTATCAGTATTAAATATCTCTAATTAATGTTTTTCAGATTTATTTTTTAAATTTAAAAAAAATTAAAATTTAGGCCATCTATTTGCTGCTGGTGGATAAATTTTTGTTAGAGGATGATTAATGCAGTTGTGTTTTTTAGCTGGGCAGATTTGTCTTCCATATTCTATTAGGCGATAAGGAAAAGAAAGCCATTCTTTTTTTGGTATGATTTGCATTAAATCTTTTTCTATTTTAACTGGATCAGTATAATCACTTAAGTCAAATTTAACTGCAAATCTTCGAACATGAGTATCAACAGCAATCCCTTCAACAATACCATAAGCATTGCTTAAAACAACATTTGCTGTTTTTCTTGCAACTCCTGGAATAGAAAGCATATCATTCATTGTAGTTGGTATTTTACCATTAAATTTTTCTTTAATTATTTTTGCTGCCGCTAAAATATTTTTTGCTTTATTATGATAAAATCCTGTTGATTTAATATCATTTTCAAATTCTTTAATATTAGCTTTTAAATAATCATCTAATGTTTTATATTTATTAAATAATTTTTTAGTCACTTCATTAACTTTTTTATCAGTGCATTGTGCGGATAAAATTACTGCTACTAATAATTCCCAATTATTATGATAATTAAGAGCAATTTTTGCTTTAGGAAATAATTTTTTTAAAACCGCAATAATTTTTTTTGCTCGTATTTTTCTTAATTTTAATTTTTGGTCATTCATAAATTTATTTTATTATAATAAAAATGTGATATAATCAAAATATGAATATAGGTTTTTTTGAATTGGAAGGTTGGGAAGAACCAATAATTAAGCAACATTTTCCTAATGAAAAACTGTATTTTTATAATCAAAAACTTGATATAAATATTAATCAAGATTTTGATATTGTTTCAATTTTTATTGGGTCAAAAGCAGATAGTACTGTTTTATCAAAATTTCCAAATTTAAAATTTATTACTACTCGTTCTACTGGTTTTGACCATATTGATTTGAATTTTTGTAAAACTAAAAATATTTTAGTTAGTTATGTTCCTGATTATGGTTATAATACTGTTGCTGAATTTGCTTTTGGTTTAATTTTAAATTTAACGCGCAAAATTTATCAAGCAATTGATCGAATAAAAGAAATTGAATCATTTTCTTTAGATGGTTTAAGGGGGGTTGATTTAAAAGGAAAAACAATTGGAATTATTGGTACTGGTAGAATTGGAAAGGAAATGATTAAAATTGCTAATGGATTTGGTATGAATGTTTTAGGTTATGACAAATTTCCTGATGAAAATTTTGCATCACAAATGAATTTTAAATATGTATCTTTGGAAGAATTGTTATCAAATTCTGATATTATTTCTTTACATTGTCCTTATAATAATGAAACTCATCATTTAATAAATAAAAATAATATTAATTTAATTAAGAAAGGTTCATTTTTAATTAATACTGCCCGTGGCGGTTTAATTGAAACAGATGCATTAATATATGCTTTAGAAAATAAAATTATTATTGGTGCTGGTTTAGATGTGTTAGAAGAGGAAAATGAAATTAAGGATGAATTAGAATTTTTATTACAAGAAAACAAAACATTAAAAGAAAATGAATATAAAACAATGTTAGAAGATCATGTGTTAATGAAACATCCCAATGTTTTAATTACTCCTCACAATGCTTTTAATTCCCAAGAAGCGCTGCAAAGAATTTTAAATACAACAATTTATAATATTCAGTCTTTTATAAAGAATAACCCAATAAATTTAGTAAAATTTTAAAATGAAAGTTGATAAGATAGAAGTAAGAAATATTTTGGATTCTCGTCAGCAGCCAACAATTGATGTTATGATAGAAAGCAATAATATTCAAACGCATGCTCAAATCCCTAGTGGTAAAAGTACAGGTAAATTTGAAGCTAAAGTTTTAACTTTAGATCAAATTAAAACATTGTTACCAGTAATAAATAAACAAATTGTAAATATTAGTTTTAATTCAATAAAAGAATTTGATAATTTTTTATTACAATTAGATTCAACAGAACAAAAAGAAAAATTAGGAGGAAATTTTTTATTAGGTATGTCTTTGGCTTTTGCTCGTAATTTAGCACAGCATAATAATATTCAATTATGGGAAATTATTAAAAATGAATTTTTTAATGATAATAATTTTAAAAATTATCCGGTTATTTTTTCTAATTTAATTAATGGTGGTTTGCATGCAAATAATAATTTAAATATTCAGGAATATATGGTTGTTGTAAAGTTAAGTAATGTAAAAAATGATATTGAAATATTAAAAAATTTTTATCAACAACTTGGAAATTTTCTTCAGCAAAAATTAAATTTAGCTACAATTAAATTAGGCGATGAAGAGGGTTATTCTTGTTATTTTCAAAACAATGAGCAACCATTAAATTTATTATCTGAATTAATAAATAATACTGATAGTCCTTATGATCTTGCTATTGATGCTGCTGCTTCTAATTTTTTTGATGGCGTTTATATTTTTGAAAATAAAAAAATAAACAATGATGAATTATTAAATATTTATTTAAAGTATTTTGATCAGTATAAAAATTTTATTTCTATTGAAGATCCATTTGACGAAACAGATTATGAAGGTTTTCAAAAAATTTTAAACAAGGTTGGCAATACTAAATTAATTGTTGGCGATGATTTAACAGTTACTAATAAAAAATTAATTGAACAAGCAATTAAAAATAAGTATATTAATGCTGTTATTATTAAACCAAATCAGATTGGCACCATTAGTGAAACATGCGCATCAATTGCTATTGCTCAAAAAAATAATATAAAAGTTATTATGTCTCATCGCTCTGGAGAAACATTAGATCCATTTGTTATTGATTTTGCTAAAGCTTGTAATGCCTATGGAGTAAAAATTGGTGCGCCTGCTAAATCACGTTTACCACGTTATAATCGTTTGATAGAATTATATTTTGAATAAAAATATGAAATTTAGTGAATTTGCTAAATATTTACAACAATTAAACTCAACAACATTAAGAAATGAGATAGTAAAAACTTTATCAGAACTTTTTAAAAAATCTTCAGAAAAAGATATAAAAATTATATGTTATTTATTATTAGGCGAATTAGCGCCAAGCTATCAAGGAATAGAATTAAATATTGCTGAAAAACTAATGATGCAAGTAATAGCAAAATCATTCGAAGTTGATATTAATAAGGTTAAATCTTTATTTAAAAAAACTGGCGATTTAGGTGATGTTGCATTTACTTTATCTAAAACCAAAGAAAATTTAATCAGCAATTTATCAATCGAAGATGTTTATAATAAATTATTAGCTATTACTAAACAAACTGGAGAAGGAAGTCAAGAAAAAAAGATTACTGAAATGAGTGATTTATTAAAACAATTGGATTCATTATCAATAAAGTTTGTTATACGAATTCCAATTGGAAAATTACGTTTAGGTTTTTCTGAAGCAACAATATTAGATGCATTATCGGTTTTGGTTTGTGGTGATAAAAGCTGTCGGTCAATTATTGAAGATGCTTTTAATGTAACTGCTGATATTGGGGGAATAGCTTTTATTGTAAAGACTAAAGGGATAAACGGATTAAAAAATATTGAAGCAGTTCCTGGTATACCAATTAGGCCATCATTAGCAGAAAGAGTGCCAACCGTTGAAGAAATTTTACAAAAAGTTGGAAAACCAGCAGCAGTTGAACCAAAATTTGATGGTTTTAGAATTGGAATTCATTTATGGCATCATAATAAAATTAAAGAAGTAAAATTATTTTCACGTAATGGTGAAAATATGACATTTATGTTTCCTGATATTGTCGCGGCAGTGAAAAAATTAAATGTTGATTCAATTATTTTGGATGGAGAAGCAATGGGTTTTAATCCTAAAACAAATAAATTTGTTTCCTTTCAAGAAACAGTGCAAAGAAAAAGAAAATATAATATTTTAGAAATGGCGCAAAAACTTCCTTTAAAAGTTATTGTTTTTGATATTTTATATTTAAATGGTAAATCATTATTAAATGAAAAATTTGTGGAACGAAGAAAAATATTAGAAAAAATATTTAAAAATTTTAAACAAATTAATTTGGTTTTAAATCAACAAATTTTATCTTCTGATCCAAATGAAATTATAAAAGAAAGAGAAAAAGTTTTAAATGAAGGTTTAGAAGGATTAGTTATTAAAAATTTAGAAGCACCTTATCAAGCAGGCAAACGTGGTTTTCATTGGATAAAGTTTAAAGCATCAGCAGAAGCTTTACAAAAAGCTCGCTCGGGGGGTGGTGGGTTATTAGATACTGTTGATTGTTTAGTAATGGCTGCTTATAGTGGAAAAGGGAAAAGAGCGCAATTTGGATTTGGTGGATTTTTATTAGGAGTAAGGCAAGGAGAAAATTATTATACTATTTCTAAATTAGGTAGTGGTTTATCAGAAGAGCAATTTAAAGAAATTAATAAAATAATAAAACCATTAATTATTGATGACAAACCAGCTAATTATGTTGTTATAAAAGATGAAAAACCAGATGTTTGGTTAGAACCAAGAATAGTTTTAGAGATTTTAGCTGATGAGATAACTTTATCGCCAAAACATACAGCTGGGTCTCAAGAAGGTAGGGGGTTTTCATTGCGTTTTCCAAGATTAGTAAGATTTAGAACAGATAAAAATCCTGAAGATATAACAACCGTAGCAGAAATTAAAAAACTTTATAAAACACAAAAGTAAATGTTATGTTTGTTGAAAAGCCAGATGCTTATAAAAAAGGCAATATTCAATTTAATAATAATTTTATTGATTTATCTTATCACCCTTTAATTCCTCGTGTTGAAACAGAATTTTGGGTTCAAAAAGCTATTCAATTTTTGCAAAAAAATAAATTTGATAAATTGCCCCTTAAATGTTTAGATTTGTTTAGTGGTTCAGGTTGTATTGGAATTTCAATTTTAAAAAAATTACCTAATAGTTTTGTTGTTTTTAGTGATAAAAATTCCTTATGTATTAAACAAATTAAATTAAATTTAAAATTAAATTATATACAAAAAAATCGTTTTCAAGTTATTAAATCAGATATTTTTAGTAATATTAAAAGAAAGTTTAATGTAATTTTTGCTAATCCTCCTTATATTGCAGAAAAATTTTTAGAACGAGTTCAAGATTCGGTTTTATATTGGGAACCATTAGATGCAATTTTAGGAGGATGGGATGGTACAGAAATTATTAAAAAATTTTTAATTCAAGCACGAAATCATTTGGAAAAAAATGGTATTATTTTTTTAGAATTTGATTCCGAACAAAAACAAATTATTAAAACATTTATTCAAAAAAATAAATATAAAAAATTTTATTTTTTAAAGGATCAATTTGGCAATGATCGTTATGTAAAAATTATTTACTAACAAATTTATTATTTTTAATAAAAAATCTCCAATATCGTTTTGACCAATAAGGTCCAGCATAATTTATTCCAATTCGTGGTGAATGGCCAATTAAAGAAGATTTAATATCTTTATTGTCTTCTAACCATATCCTTTTTGATTTTGTAACATCTTCACCATAAAATGATTTATTTAAATGTAATGCTTTACATAATTTTCCTGGACCATTGGTTTCTGCGGTAATATTTTTAATTGGTTCTAAGGCTCTAATTAAAACACATTCTGGTTTACCTTTGGTATTGGTTGTAAGATTAAGTTGATAATAAAGTCCATAAACCAAATAAATATAAATACGCCCTCCCTGCTCATATTCAATATAATTTCTTTTTGTTCTTTTGTTTTTATAAGCATGCGATGCTTTATCAATTGGTCCGATATATGCTTCGGTTTCAACAATTTTGCCAATAAGTTTTTTATTTTTATAGACAACTACAATATTTTTACCTAATAATTTTTTTGCAATTTTTAATGTGTCATCAATAAAAAATTGACGTTTGAGTCTCTTTGCCATATATGATATTATAAATTAAATGGAAAAAATTTCTATTGATTTTTTTCAAAAGATTGAGCTTAAAACTGGTGTTATTAAAACAGCTGAAAGGATTAATAATTCTGATAAATTATTAAAATTGCAAG
>JBMFLB010000015.1:0-11984 GCA_049971465.1 Minisyncoccia bacterium | reverse complement strand
ATTTAATGTTGATGATTTTAAAAAACAAATCAGCGGTTTAACGCAAAACGTATTAAGTCAAAAAATTGCGCAATTAAATGGTTTAAGCAATGGCAAAGTTTCATTTTGGCCATTTTGGGTTCATACCGTGCCATCAGTATTAAATCATATAAATATTGTTACTTATTAAACTTGAAATTTTTAAATATTATTTTATAATTAAATTAGATATTATTTATCAGAAAGAAAAAAGGTCGAAAAAGAAATGATGATTATGAATAAACCAGTTGCTGATCAGGAGTTCTTAGAATATATTGTTAAATCAATTGTTGAACATCCTGATGATGTGCGTGTTGATCGTAGAGTTGATGAAATGGGAGTTCTTTTAACTCTTCATGTAAATCAACAAGATATGGGACAGGTTGTTGGTAGACAAGGATCTACTGCTAAAGCAATAAGAACTTTGTTGAGAATTGTTGGTATTAAAAATAATGCCAGAGTTAATTTAAAAATAGAAGAACCTGCCCAACAATCACGCCCGACAAATAATTAATATTAAATATTTATATAAAAATTGCCCTGATACATTTCAGGGCAATTTTGTATTAAAATAAAAATATGAAATTTTATATTATAACTCTTTTTCCAGAATCATTTAAGTCATATATAAACACTTCAATTTTTAAAAGAGCAATTAACAAAAAAATAATTAGTTTACATTTTATTCAGTTGCGTGATTTTGCAAATGATAAAAGGCTTACGGTTGATGATAAACCTTATGGCGGTGGTCCGGGAATGGTATTGAAAATAGAGCCAATTTATAAAGCAGTAAAATATATTCAATCAAAAATAAAAAACAAAAATAAAAAATTTAATACTAGAATTATTTTATTTTCAACACGGGGTAAAATTTTAAATCAAAAAATAGTAAAAAGATTAAGCAAATATAAAAATTTAATTTTTATTTGCGGTCGTTATGAGGGAGTAGATGAAAGAGTAGCAAAATATATTGCTGATGAAGAAATTTCAATTGGAAATTTTGTTTTATCTGGTGGAGAATTACCAGCAATGGTAACAATGGAAGCAATTAGTCGTCATCTTCCTGGAGTTTTGGGCAAGTATGAATCATTAGAAGATATTAAAGGTTATTATCCAGTTTATACTCGGCCTCCAGTTTTTAAGAACTGGGTTGTACCATCAGTTTTATTATCTGGTGATCATCAAAAAATAAAAAAATGGCGTGATAAATTTAATCTTAAAAATAAAAAAGTTAGATGAGTTGAATTTTTTATAAGCACCTTAATTTAAAATTTATAAACTATTTTGTTTTGGATATAAAATAGTAAATATTTAAAATATATTTTGAC
The DNA here is from genome assembly GCA_049971465.1 of Minisyncoccia bacterium. Classification (GTDB taxonomy): domain Bacteria; phylum Patescibacteriota; class Minisyncoccia; order UBA6257; family GWB1-50-10; genus JBMFLB01. Next base: position 10,638 of record JBMFLB010000015.1, on the reverse strand, counting down.
ATTTTTATTTTAGTTTTGTAATATAAGTATATTTATGATTGATATTAAAAATATTGAAATAAATAAAAATTATATTATTGATAATGAAAAATTAATTTCTTCAGGTTTATTATATGTACATAATAAATCTAAAACTCATCCCAGGATGTATCCTTATATTATAAATAACCGCAATGGTTTAGGCGTGATAAAACCAGATGTTTTTAATAATTTTTTTAGTAAAACAATAAGTATTTTAGAAAATTATATAAAAAATCAATCATTAATTTTATTTGTTGGCACAACATTAGGTGGTAAAGAAGCAATTAAACAATTAGCAACAGAATTTAATCAGCATTATGTTATTAATCGTTGGTTAGGCGGGACATTAACTAATTTTAATGTTATTAGAAAACAAATAGAATATTATTCTTTATTAAAAGAAAAAAAAGAAAAGGGCAATCTTAATGATTTGTCTAAAAAAGAAGCAGCAAAATGGAATAAAATTTTTAATCAATTAGAGAAAAAATTTGATGGTTTAGTAAATTTAAATCGATTGCCCGATTTACTTTTTATTATTGATCCATTAAGACATAAAATAGCAATTCAAGAAGCACGGCGTTTACATTTGCCAATAATGGCAATTATGGATAATAATGATAACCCATTTTATATTGATTACCCTATTTTTGCTAATGATCATAATAGATTTGGTTTAAATATTTTGATCGATAATATTATTAAAATTTTAAAAAACAAAAATGATTAGTTTAGATCTTATTCAAAAATTAAGAGAAATAACTGGAGCAGGGATTATGGATTGTAAAAAAGCATTAGAAGAAGCCCAAGGTGATTTAGATGAAGCAAAAAAAATTCTTTTTGAAAAAGGGTCAGCGCGAGTTGAATTAAGAAAAGATAAAAAAACAGGAGCAGGAATTTTAGAAGCTTATATTCATAATAATAGAATTGGTGTTTTATTAGAATTAAGATGTGAAACTGATTTTGTTGCTCGTTTAGATGATTTTAAAAATCTTGCTCATGAAATTGCAATGCAAATAGCAGCAATGGATCCAAAAGATGTTAATGAATTATTAACACAGCCTTATATAAAAGATGAATCAATAACAGTAGGAGATTTAATTAAAAAGACACAGGTTAAATTAGGTGAAAATATGCAAATTGGTAGTTTTAGTCGTTTAGAACTTTAATTATGTTTGGTTTTATTTTTGAAATTTTATTTTTTTTATCTTTAAGCACAATTATTGTAATAATAGCACATGCTTTGCCGCGGTTAAGCGATACTGATTTAAAAACTTATGATCATTTTAAAATTAATATGTATATTGAAAAAATTGATAAATGGCTTGAGCATCAATATGAAATTTGGTTAAGGTATTTTAGGGTTATGTTATTAAAATTAGATAATAGTATCTCGCAAAAATTAAATAAATTTAAAAAAGAAGAAACTAAAAGCTTTTTGCCGCCAGATGAAAAAAATCAGCAAAAAGAAGATATAGAAAATTTAAATAAATAGTTTATAATATATTTATAAGCGCAGGTGGCAGAGCGGTCAATTGCACCAGACTGTAAATCTGGCGCCTTTATGGCTACGTAGGTTCGAATCCTACCCTGCGCACCAGTATTTAAATCATACTTATTCAATTTAAGACACGTTGGGAAACACCTTCTTGATAATCATATAAATTCCAAATAATATATATCATTTGTTTGTTGAGGGGAATAATCAATATTATTTTAATCTTTTATCTGATGGTTATTTTTTAAAACCATTTTTTTAAAAAACCATTATTTTTTAAATTTTTTTATTTTTTTATTTTTTTATTTTTATATTTTTAAGTTATCTTTAAATTTTCCTAATTAAAAATTTTTCTCATTTAAAACGCCATAGCACTTTAAATGGAAAAATATAATTATATATAGTATAAAAAATAAAAGAAAAGATAAAAGATGAGTTTATAGAAATTAAATTGGTAATTTTAAATTACTTTGCGGAGAGGAAGGTACTATTTATGGAATTTTGAACGAAATTTGGATAAGTTTTTTTATTATAATTACAGTTTATTTTCCCCTTTAATAAAATTTAGAGATATTAATTTAATAGATGAACGCGATATCGCGGCCATGAAAGTTGATACCATATCGTCACGAGGCAATAAGAAAGATTTCATTGATATTTATTTTCTTTTAGAAAAATACTCGCTAACGGAACTTATTATAGATTTTTTTGAGCGAAAATATAAAGACATTGAATATAATATAAACTTCATGTTTTCAAAAGTCTCATTTATTTTAATGATGCCGAAAACGAGCTGATGCCAATAATGATAAAAAAAGTTGAATAGGAAACAGTAAAAGAAAAAATTAAAACAGAAGCAAAAAGGGTTTTGGGATGAACGGGGTGAAAAAGTGATATATGGACGTCAGACGTCCATATATTTGTGTTTTTTTGTTTTGAAATTTGTTATAATTATAAATATAAAATGCCGATAAGCTCAGTAGCGAGCCCGAGATAAATTAAATCCAATTTTATCGCGCTGGGGGTAGAGGAAAGACTATTTAGATAAAATAACCCTTGATAAATTTCTAATCGTGATAGATTGAATTGATAAATTGCTATGGCGGGTCTACTATTGGGTAAGGCATTTTTGTGCCACCTTAGCTCACTTGGTAGAGCAGCACTTTCGTAAAGTGAAGGTCCCGAGTTCGAATCTCAAAGGTAGCTTAAAATGTCTATGATGATTAAAAAAGTCGTTATTCCAGTAGCTGGATTGGGCACGAGATTTCTGCCAGCGACCAAAGCCCAACCCAAAGAAATGCTGCCGCTTATTGATAAGCCGGTAATTCAGTATTTAGTGGAAGAAGCAGTAAAGTCAGGGATTAAAGATATTATTTTTGTGACTGGTCGGGGCAAGCGGGCGATCGAAGACCACTTTGATTATGCGCCGGAGCTGGAATCTCGTTTGCTTCAAAAAAATAAAAAAGAAATTTTTCAGAAGGTGAGGGAGATTTCCGAAATGGCCAATTTCGTCTATGTTCGACAAAAAATACCGGCTGGTGACGGCGACGCGCTTTTGTGCGCCAGTTATTTAACTAATAACGAACCTGTAGCCGTACTTTTTGGTGATGACATTGTTGACTCTCGTGTGCCTTGTCTGCTTCAGATGATTAAAGTTTTTGAAAAATACGGGGACTGTGTGGTTGCTTTAGATAAAGTTCCCAAGCAGGAGGTAAAACATTACGGCGTAGTTAAGGCAATAAAGGTATCTGATAGAGTTTACGAAATCAAAGATATTATTGAAAAACCCGAACAGGGAAAAGCCCCATCCAATTTAATAGTTGTTGGTAAATATATTCTTACTCCAGAACTTTTTCAGGAATTGAAAAAGTTAAGACCAGCTAAAACAAAAGAATTGAGAATAGCCGATGGTTTAAAAAATCTGTTAAAAAAACACCCTGTCTATGGTCTTAGATTTGAAGGAAAAAGATATGATTGCGGAAATAAACTTGGTTATCTTAAAGCCACTGTTGATTTTGCTTTAAAACACCCGGAAGTAAAAAAAGATTTCAAAAAATATTTAAAGAATTTAAAAATATAATGCAAGTAGTTATTTTAGCGGCTGGCAGAGGAATTAGGATGGCTGAACTTACCAATGATTTACCAAAACCGCTACTCCGCATTAATGGCCGGCCGATTTTGGAATATACCTTGGCTAATTTGCCGGAAGAAATTTCAGAAATTATTTTTGTTATTGGTTATAAAGGAGATTTAATCAAAGCTCATTTCGGGGATTATTATAAAGATAAAAAAATTAGATATGTTTTACAGGAAAATTTAAATGGCACTGCCGCTGCTCTTCACTGCGCCAAGGGGTTTTTGCAAGAGAAATTTTTGGTCTTAAACGGCGATGATTTATACGACCGTTCGGATTTAAGAAAAATTATTAACAATGATTTGGCAATTTTAGCCAAAGAGGTTAATAATCCAGCAAGATTCGGCGTTATTAAAACAGATAAAAATGGTTATCTTTTGGAAATTATTGAAAAGCCAACAGCCGACTGTGGCAATTTAGTTAATACCGGCGCTTATTTTCTGAATAGAAATTTCTTTAGTTACGAAATGGTGAGAATTTCTGAGAAAGAGTTCGGGCTACCTCAGACCTTGGCGAGAATGGCTAAAGATTATAAAGTCAAAGTGAAAAAAGCCAATTTTTGGCAGCCGATCGGTTATCCGGAAGATATTCTGAAAGCCGAGAAAATAATTAGTTCGCATAATCCATAAAAAAACGTCACTATTGGAGACGGGATTGGTGGCAAGTTTTTTTGAAAGAGAAATTTTTAGGAAAAAGCGATGGTGACAAAATTCAGCAAAATTGATGTCTTAGCAGAACACCAGGCCTTTATCCGTCATAATAAAGATAAATCAGCCAAAGTCTTGATGTTTCTTTTAGAATTAGAAGAAAACAAAAATCTTATTAAAGCCATTATTTAGTTTTATGGAGTAGTGATTATATCAATTAGACAAGTCTTTCACGATCGTGAGATACTTGATAAAATGAATAATATAAAAAATGAATAATATAAAAAAACAAAAATCTAAAAACTGGTCCGCTTATGTAACTAAGCATAGTTTTGCTCTTCAACTGGAGGAAGGTGTTTTTACTTGGGATGATCCGCGGAAGATTGCCAAATCATTAAAGAAGTCAGCTGAAGAAAGTTTGAACCGCAAAGGAACACCGTTTCAATCAGCAATGTCAATGCTTAATTTCTATATCAATCGCGCCGGCAAAAATTTGAAACCGGAAAGAAAACGAATTTTGGAGCAAGCGAAAATAGAACTGCGAAAACTGTTTAAAATTAATTAAAATTAAAGATTGGAAAAGATAAATTTCAAAAATTATGAATGTATATGAAGTCTAAATTATAATTAATACCATAGAATCTTAAGTATTTAAGAATATTATTTACTATTGACTTGTTATATTTTTTTGTGTTATACTCAATTCGCTATGCAAAGTATAATAGATTCTATTGTCCAAAATGTTTTTGATGTATTAAACCCAAAACAAAGAAAAATTTTAACCGAACGTTTTGGATTAAATAATAATCGAGAATCAACCTTACAAAAAATAGGAGATGATTTAGGTATTACCAGAGAAAGAGTAAGACAAATTCAAAACAGAGCTTTAGATAAAATAAAATATAATATACAAAATTATAGTAATAAATTAATTGATTTATCAATGCAACATCTTAAAAATAGCGGTGGCATTAGAGAACATAAATTATTTCTTAATGACATTATTGTTTATTTAAAAGATAATTCAAAATTTGCTGATAAAAAATTACAATTTATTTATTTTGTTGTTAATCAACCATTACATTATGAAGAAAATGAATCTTATTATAGTTTTTGGTATAGCGATAGCAATGTTTTAAAAGTTTTTAATTCCTTTGTTAATGATTTTTTGCAATATATAAAATCTAATGATAAATCTAAAATTTTAGTTGAAAAAAAATATTTATATCAAATAAAAAGTTTACATCAGGTGCATTATCTTTCATTAGCTAAACATTTTGGTTTAAATATTTTTAATGATTTCGGTTTAAGTGAATGGCCAGAAATCAATCCTAAATCAATGAGAGACAAAATTTATTTAATACTTAAATATTATACTAAACCAATGCATTTTACCGAAATTGCGAAAAAAATATCAGATCATTGGGGTTATTCTGATTTTTCTGTAGCAACAGTACATAATGAATTATTAAAAGATGATAGATTTGTATTAGTTGGCAGAGGGATATATGGTTTATCTGAAAATGGTTACAAGGGTGGGACCGCTAAAGATATAATTTGTGAAGTATTAAAAAAATATGGCCCCCTTACAAAACAAGAAATAATAAATAAAGTAAGCAATATTAAATTATTAAAACCAAATACAATTTTAGTTAATTTACAAGATAAAAATTTATTTAAAAAATTAGAAGATGGCCATTATATTTTAAAGAAAAATGTTTAAAGATTTATTCAAGGGTTTTCTTGATTTATTAGAAGAGTTGTTTTCTCGGGAAGAAATATGGTGGCTATTGATTGTGGTATTAATTGGCAGCGTTTTTATTATAGGTATTCAAATTGATATAAATTTTTATGCTTTACTTTTTTTAATTTTATCAACTTTGAAAAAAATATGGTGGTTGTTGTTATTTTTTATTTTATTTTTTTCTACAAAATCATTATGGTTATTTTGGAGAAGTGAAATTTTTAAACAAAAAATAAAATGGGTTAATTTATTAATAAAAATACCCCGCTATACATTAAAAAGTCCAAAAGCAATGGAACAAATATTAACCAGCATTAATTCTTTAGGAAATTTTCCAACTAAATTTAAAGATAAATTTATTAAAGGTCAAATAACTCGTTGGTATTCTTTAGAAATTATTAGCATTGAAGGAAATGTTCAAATGTTGGTGCGTACTGATGCGGCGCAAGCAGAAATTATAAAAGCATCATTTTTTGCTTATTATCCTGAAGTAGAAGTGAGTGAAGTAGATGATTATTTATTAGACACACCAACTGATTTACAGGATTTATATTTTCAAGGTTATGATTTTTGGGGTGCAGAAATTGGTTTAAAAAACATTGGATTATATCCAATTAAAACTTATTCTGAATTTTTAGAAAATAAAGACGAAGAAAAAGTTTTAGATCCAATATCTAATTTTTTTGAAGTGTTAGGTAAATTAAAAACAAATGAATTAGGATGTATTCATATTTTAATTAAGCCGCAAAAAAATGATTGGGTGAAAAAATATGATGCTGAATTTAAAGCTTTAAAAGAACCAAAAACGGTTGCTAAAGGTACAACATCTCAAGTTATTGTTTCACGTACACCAGGGGAAACCGATAAGATAAAGGCAGTAGAAAATAATTTATCTAAACCAGCATTTAGTGCAATAATTAGAGTTTTTTATAAAGCGCCGTTAGCAAATTTTTCTTCTGCATTTTTTAGCAGCGGAATTTTAGGAGCTTTTAATCAATATTCTACTATTAATTTAAATTCTTTTACTGTTTCTTCATCTTTGACAGTAAACAAATATCAGCATTTTTTTAAAAAGACAAGAGAGTTGGTAAAAAAACAAAGATTTTTACTAAAATTTATTAAAAGAGATATACCACCAATAACTAGAATGGGACGTTTTATAATTTCAAATATATTTAATTGGAGTTTTGGCGCTGATTTTTTTGATATCAACACTGAATGTTTAGCAACAATATTTCATATACCAACTAAAACAGTTGTGTCATCAATTTATATGGATGTTATGACATCTAAAAAAGTAAACCCCCCTGTTAATGAATCAATTTTTGGTCAAGAAAAAGATATAGAAAAATTTATTTCATAATGCAAAGTTTTATTCATAATATTATAAATTTTATTATTAATTTACCTTGGGAAGTTATTATTTTTTATACTCGTATAATTTTTATTGTTTTTGATATTATTTTATTGTTTTTATTTATTTACGCTTTTATTAATTCATTAAAATTTATGCCAAAATTTAAAATCAGAATTAAAAAAATACAAAAAGTTAGCCATTTAGATAAGATTATTTTTCAAAATACTCTTGATGATATTTATAAAAAGGTAGAAAACAAAAGTTTAGAAAACTTGCAAGCTAGTTTAATATTGTTAGATGGTTTATTAAGAGATGTATTAATGTCATTGGGTATTAAAGGAGAACATTTATCAGATCAAATGATGTTAGTTTCAAATTTAGATTTAAGAACAGAAAAAGAATTAATGCAGGGTTTTAAATTACGCAATGAATTGCAATTAAATAGTTTGGAATTAGATTTAATTCAAAAACAATTAAAAGACATAATAGAATTATATAGTGCGTTTTTTAAAGAAGTAAAATTGTTAGATGATAAAAAACAATAATAAAATTACTAATATAACGTTATCACCACCTCCTCCTGGATTACCTATTTATGGCCGCGTTGATCCTGCTACTGTATCTTTTATTGGTAGAACAAATTATGGTTTTGGTTTAGAAGAAAAAAAATTTATTTTTGGAATTAAAAGAAATGATAGAAAATATCATTTATATACTATTGGTAAAGGCGGTGTTGGTAAATCAAAATTATTAGAATTATTAATAAGACAAGATATTGTTTATGATTATGGTTTAATTGTTATTGATGAAAGCAATTATTTGATTCATAACATTTTGGATTTTATACCAAAGTATAAAGTTAATGATGTTTGTTTAATTGATTTTAATGATAAATCAACCATTGCTTTTAATCCATTTGCAAATGTTGATATCAATTTTAGAAATCAATTTGTAAATGATTTTATTTATTTATTTAAAATTTATATTTTAAAAGATAATAGTTCTACAACTATTGATAATCTTTTGCGATTTATTTTGCTTTCATTATTTAACTATCAATCATTTAATTTAGAAAGCATTATCTTTTTTTTGAAAGATGAAAATTTTAGAAAAAAAGTTTTATCATTAACTACTGATAAAATTTTATTAAAGTTTTGGTTAGAAGATTTTACTGATGATTATATTAATTTTAATAAGGGCGATATTAATTTAATTATTAATTCAATTTATTATTTGTTAAGTAATAATTCTATTAGAAAAATATTTTTAGATGTAATAAATAAAGTTAATTTTGATGATTTAATTAGTCAAAAAAAGATTATTTTAGTTAATTTGGGTATGAATAGTTTAGAAAAAAATATTGCATCGTTTTTAGGTTCATTAATAATTTTAAAATTACAGGAAACTGGTTTAAAAAGACATAAAAATTTATTAAAAAATAATGATTTTTATATTTATGTTAATAATTTCAATCACCTTGCAAATGATGTGTTTAAAAATTTAATTATAAATTCTTATGATTATGGTTATAAATTAAATTTAGCCCATCAGTATTTAAGTCAACTATCAGAAAATTGGTATTCTTTGCTTTTAAGCACCATTGGTAATATTATAATTTTTAGATTAAGTGGCGAAGATGCTGTAAAATTACGTCCCGAAATGTTTCCGGTTTTTGATATCAAAGATATGATTGGTTTAGGATTAAGAGAATTTTATATAAAAATGTTAATTGATAATGAAATTTATGAACCATTTTCTGCGGAAACATTAAAAATTTTACCAGCACCTCATCCCTCCTACGCTAGAAATATTATTCAAGCATCACATAAAAAATATAATTTATTATGAGTATTCAAAAATTGATATTATTATTTATTTTAATATTTTTGTTAATTATAGTTATTATTTATCAATATAAAATTTTTAAATTTCTTTTTGGATTTAAGATTTTTATTGCTAATTTAAAAACAATATTTTCAACCAATTATGATATAAATTCTTTATTAATAGAAAATAATTTTTTAAAGACTAAATTATTATTTGAAAAATCATTTACTTCTTCTACTGATGTTTTTATTAATAACAGGCATTATCTTATTGCAAATGTATATGCAATTGATCCATTGCTTAATACTGGTAATATTATTATTGATAAAGGAAAAAATTATAATCTTCAAAAGGGAATGGTGGTTAGTATTTATCCTGGTGTATTATTAGGAAAAATTATTAATGTTGATGATTATAATAGTGAAGTGCAAACAATTTTTAGTCCGGAGTGGCATTCAATTGTAGGTATTGGAACGAGTACAATTCATGGTTTATTAGATGGAGGATTAAAATTATCAATAAATAAAGTACCATTAAATTCTAATGTCAATGATCAAGATATTGTTTATAATATAGATAGCATTGCGCCTTATGGTTTTATTTTGGGTTCTCTTGAAAAAGAAGATACTTTACCTACTTCTCCTTGGATTAATTTAAAGCTAAATGTTGATTATAATATTGATGATATCAATAAGGTGTATGTTTTGTTAAATGATTAATAAAATTTTTAATATAATTTTTGTTTCAACAATATTAATTATTTGTTTAATTTTGCAAAATTTATCAGTTTTTTATTTTGACCAAATAAATATTTATATTATACTTTTATTTTGGTTATTTTATTTGTTATTTTTTAAAATAACATTAAGCGATTTATTTGGTATTTTATTAATTTTTTCTTTGGTTTCATATATTTTAGAGCCATTTTTTATATATCATATTTTAATATTAGCAATAATCTTTATAATCAGTTATTTTGTAGTTCAAAAAAATCCATTTGATATTTTTTTTGGTTTAATTTATGCTTTAGTTATTGGTATTTTTCTTATTAATTTATTGAATTTTAATTTAATTATTTTTATATTTGAATTATTATTAAATATATTTTTTGGTAGTTTAATTTATCTTTTTTATATTTATGAAACAGGAAAAAATAAATATCGAAAACATACTAGCCGATTATAAATCAAAGGATGAATTATTAGAAATTCCATTAAGCAACAGAATTTTCCAGATAATATTAATTGCAATGGCTGTTATTTTATTAGTGGTGGTTGGAAGATTATTTTATTTTAATGTTATAAAATATGATTTTTATTTAAGCAAGGCAAATGCCAATGCTTTTTATACTAAAATATTTATTGCTCCTCGTGGAATTATTTTTGATCGTTTTGGTAAACCATTATTAAAAAA
>JBMFLB010000014.1:0-12256 GCA_049971465.1 Minisyncoccia bacterium | reverse complement strand
ATAAAATCTAAAAACTTGGAATAAATTTTTGATGCTAAAAAAGATATAGCAGAATTCCCTAAATCCAATAAAATTAAAATTTTTCTATTTTTTAAACCATTTATCTTTATATTATTTTTCTCAAAAAATTTTTTAAAAAAATCCAATCTATTTTTTGTTGATTAATTTTATTATCTAAATTTTTATCTTCACCAACTACCTACCTCCTCCGCCAAATCAACCACCAGAAAAACCTATGTGAAATTCACTTTTTGATTGTGAAGAAATAACATTAAAAATTTGATTTAAATAACCATTAAATAATGTCAAATAGATCTTTATACCAATATTAGTAGAAAAAATTTGTTATATTTGAGCCACCCGTCGGATTCGAACCGACAACCTACGGTTTACAAAACCGTTGCTCTGCCTTTGAGCTAGGGTGGCAATATAAAAAAGTTAACTATATAAATTACTTTTAATTATTCTTTTTTTATTTTAATCATTTAATAAAAAAATGCAATTAGATTGTTTTTAATTTGTGCGCGGGAGAGGATTTGAACCTCCACGGCTATAAAGCCACTACCACCTCAAAGTAGCGCGTCTGCCAATTCCGCCACCCGCGCTTAAATTAAATTTCTATTTTTAGTTTCTCTCTTATCTTTTTAGCTGAAAGATTTCTTAAATAATACAATTTAGCGCGATGAACTTTTTTAGGAGAATATAAAACATCAACTTTAGCAATTAATGGAGAATAAATAGGATAAACTTTTTCTACTCCAATACCATTAATAACTTTTCTTACGGTAAATGTTGCGCCCGGCTCATTCCCATGTTTTCTTGCTAATACTATACCATCAAAAACACTTTGACGTGTTTTATCATTTTCTTTTATAATTTCCCATACTTTCACTTTAGCGCCAGGTTTAATTTTATCTAAAATATCTTTTTCAATCATCATGTTTATTTTAATATTTTTAAAATTAAGTGTCAAATATTAAATATTTAATAGAGTTAAATGATTTAAAAATATTTGCAATTCATTAGGTAGCTCAGATTCAATTTTAATATATTCATTATTTAACAATCTAAATGCTAAACTATAAGCATGTAAAAATAAACGATTTAATCCCCAATTTTTTTTGGAATAAATATTATCACCAACTATCGGATGGCCAATGCTTGCTAAATGTACTCTTAATTGGTGTGTTCTTCCGGTTTGCGGTTGTAAATCTAATAAAGTAAAATTTTTATATCTTTTAAGAACAATATAAATAGTTACTGCTGTTTTAGTCATAACTCCTTTATACACTGTTCTTTTTATGGAGCCTGATTTTAAACTTATTGGTTTTTCAATAATGCCATTATTATTTTTTAATAGACCATCAACTAAAGCCAAATAATGTTTTTCAATTAAATGTTCCTGAAATAATTTTTTAAAATATTTAAAATAAATATTATTTTTAGCAATAATTATTAAACCAGAAGTGTTTTTATCCAAACGATGAACAATACCAGGTCTTAATATATTTTCACCAACATTTTTTAAAAATGGATAATGTTGCAATAAAATATCAGCCAAACTTAATTCATTGCTGTCTAATTTTGTTTTATGAGTTAATAATCCGGCTGGTTTATTTACAATAACAAAATCATCAGTTTCGTAAACAACGTCCAAATGATCTACCATATTTCAAACAACAGTTGGCCTCCAACTTTGTTTTTTATTGCTTCTTTATGATCTAATATGCCACGAGAAGTAGATAACACAACAATGCCAATACCCTTTTTAGTTAAATGTATATCTTTATAACTGCTATATAATTTAATTGATGGTTTACTTAAAAATTTTATATGATGAATTGGTTTATTATTATTTAATTTAACTTCTAAAAATAATTTTGGTTCTTTACCTTTTATTTCTGCTTTTTGCAAAAAATTATGTTTAACCAATAAATCAGCAATAGCTTTATTCATCTTACTATAAGTAGCTTTAACAATTGGATTATCAGTGTTTTGAGCGTTTTTAAGTTTTATTAAAAAATTTATATATAACATATTACCATGAAGCTTTTTTTACACCAGGAATTTCACCGCGACTTGCTAATTCCCTAAAACAAATTCGACATAAATTAAAATCTCTTAAGTATCCTCTTTTTCTCCCACAACGAAAACATCGTCTCACAATACGAGTAGAATATTTTGGTTTTTTTTCAGCGCGCGCAATAACTGATTTTTTTGCCATATTATTTTTTAAATGGAATTTCTAATCGACGATAAAATTCAAAAGCATCAAATTTTTTTGTTTTATTTGGTACAATTGTAACTTGTAAACCAAAATTTACTTTTGATTGATCTAAATTTATTTCTGGAAAAATATGATGTTCTTTGATACCAATATTTAAATTGCCATTTGAATCAATTTGAGTTTTTGCAATGCCATGAAAATCTTTTGCTCTTGGTAAAGCAATATTAATAAGTCTAACCAAAAAATCAGCTGCTCTTTTACCGCGCAAAGTAACTTTTAATCCAACCGCATCTCCTTGTCTAATTTTAAAACCAGCAATTGACTTTTTAGCAATTGTTATAATTGGCTTTTGACCAGTAATTAAAGATAAATCTCTTACTAAATCAGGTACAACTTTTTCTTCAAATTGAGATAATGTTTTCAATCTACCAATACCAACATTAATTACTATTTTGTTAATTAATTTAGGATTTATATTATAGGTTGCCATAATTATATTTTTGATTCACATTTTTTACAATAACGCACCTTATTATTATTTTCAAATCGATAGCCAACTCTTGTTGCTTTTCCACAACTTGGACATATTAACATTACATTAGCAATTGCTAGTGGTCTTGCAACTTGTACAATTTCTCCTTTTTCTCCTTGTCTTCTTGGTCTAACGTGTTTTTTAAATAAATTTAATCCTTCTACCGTAACTTTGTTATCACGAGTAAATACTTTAATAACCTTTCCGGTTTTACCACGATCTTTTCCTTTTAAAATTTTTACTAAATCTCCCTTTTTTATTTTCATATTTTTAAACTAATTCTTCTGCTAATGAAGCAATAGTATTATAACCCTTTTCTTTTATTTCTCTTGGAATTGGACCAAAAATACGAGTTGCTTTTGGTTCTTTTTTATTTTTATCAATAATTACTGCTGCATTTTCATCAAAACGTATTATTGAACCATCAGGTCGACGCAAACCATTTTTTTGTCTTACAATAACTGCATAAACTATATCTTTTTTCTTTATTGGTTTTAATGGTTCAGCATTTTGTACTGATGCAACAATAATATCGCCAATTTGCGCATATTTTTTTCTACTTCCTCCCAATATTCTAAAACATCGAATTTTTTTTGCACCGCTATTATCAGCCACTATTAAAATTGATCTTTCTTGTATCATATTTATATCTTACCAACTATAGACCATCTTTTTTCTTTACTTAATGGTCTTGTTTCTTGAATAACAACTTTATCTCCTACTTTATATTGATTATTTTCATCGTGCGCTTTAAATCTTTTAGAAACTTTAAAATATTTATGGTATAATCTATGTTTTTTAAAACGTTCAACCAACACAACTCTTGTCTTATTCATTTTATCCGATACAACAACTCCTGTTAATTTTTTATGTTTTACTTGTTTATTTTGCATCATGTTTTTCTTTTTGATTAATAATAGTTAAAATTTGAGCAATAGTTTTTTTTGTAAAATTTAAATCTTGGATATTTTTTACTTTACCAGATGCTAAATCAAATTTCAATTTTGCTAATTTTGTTTTTAATAATTGCACTTCTTTTTTTAACTCTGCAACTGGTTTTTGCATATATTCTTTTAATTGTTTCTTTTTCATTAGCGTAAAATAATTTTTGTTTTCACTGGTAATTTATAGCCGGCCATTTTTAATGCTTTTATTGCTATTTTTTTATCAACACCATCAACTTCAAATAGTATTCTTCCTGGTTTAACTGGACAAACATAATGATCTACTTCTCCTTTACCACCACCCAATGTAACTTCTGGCGGTAATTTTGTAACTGGTTTATCAGGAAAAATTCTAATCCACATCTTACCTTCTCTTTGTAAAGAATGAGAAATTGCTTTTCGCGCTGCCTCTATTTGTTGAGCTGTAATCCATGCTGCTTCTTGCGATTGCAAACCAAAAGAACCAAATGATAAAGTAGTGCCACGAGTTTCTTTTAATCTTTTACGTGATCTACCTTTTTGCTGTTTTCTAAATTTTTGTTTTTTAGGTTGTAACATAATTAATCTGTTTTTATTTCTCCTTTATTTAACCAAACTTTAACACCGACTGTTCCATAAGTATTAAAAGCTGTTGCTTCTCCATAATCAATATCAATATTTAATGTTTGTAATGGTAATTTACCAATACTTAATTGAGCCGAACGAGCAATTTCCGCGCCATTTAATCTACCTGATAATTTTATTTTAGCACCATATATATTTTTATTTTGAGCAATTGCTTCCAAATGTTTTTTCATTACTTTGTTATAAGGCATTCTTTTTTCTAAATCAAAAGCTATTTGTTGAGCAATAATTTGTGCTGATAATTCATTTCTTTTTAATTCTTCAACATTTAATTTTAAAACATAATTTAAATTTTGTTTTCTTTTTAATCTTAATTTTTTAATTTGTTTATTTAACAATGCTGTTAATTCTTCTATACCCTTTCCGCCTTTACCAATAATTAAACCAGGACGACTTGTTCTAACAATAACCTTAATTTCATCACCAACTCTTTCTATGTCTATTCTATCTAATCCTGATTCAACTAATTTTTTTTCTAAAAATTTTCTAATTAAAAAATCTTCTTCTAAAAAGAATTTTTTATTACGAGAATAAAGCCAACGACTTGACCATGTTTTAGTAATTCCTAATCTTAATGCAGTTGGTTTTACTTTTTGTGCCATAAATTAAATTGCTTTACGATTAAAAATACTCTTTTTGACCTTTTTATTAGCTGACTCTTCTAATGAAATTTCTTTATTTTTAATTTGTTTGCCTTTAAATTGTTCTTGTTGTTTTTTTGTTTCTTCTTTTTGCTCTTTTTCTGTTTTTTTAGATGTCTTTTTAGTTTTTGGTAAAAATTGAAATTGAGGTTTTTTATCTTTTAAAATATCTAAAACTACAGTTATATGGCTCATTTTCTTTTCTATTTTATTGATATTTCCTCTTGCCCGCGGCATATATCTTTTTAAACGAGGTCCTTGATCAACACGAATTTCTTTAACATAAAAATTTTCTTTTGTCAAATGAAAATTATTTCTAGCATTTGCTTCTGCTGATTTTAATAACTTTAATATTGCTTTACTTGGCCGTCGTGAATTTATCATTAACTGAGCATAAGCTTGATCTAAAGGTAAACCCCGCACCAAATTTGCAACCATTTGTGTTTTTCTTGGAGCAATATGCAAATATTTTAATTTTGCAATTATTATTTTGGTATCAGCCATAACTATTGTTTATTATTTTCCATTGACTTTTTTTCTAATTCTCTTTGAATTTTACCACCATGCTTAATAAATTTTCTCGTTAAAGCAAATTCTCCTAATTTATGTCCAACCATATCTTCAGTAATATATACTTCAATAAAATCTTTCCCATTATGAACACCAAAAGTATAACCAACCATTTCTGGAGATATTTCACTACGTCGTGACCATGTTTTAACAACAACTTTATCTTCAGGTTTTATCTTACGAATCTTTTTTAATAACTTTTCATCCACATAAGGACCTTTGTAAATGCTTCTGGTCATAATTTTATTTTCTTCTTTGAATAATTAATTTATTAGACCATTTCTTTTTTCGTCGTGTCTTATGACCACCAGTAATTTTACCCCATTTTGTTTTTGGTCTTTTTGTACCTCTTTTACCTCGCCCTTCTCCTCCACCATAAGGATGATCACGCGGTGTCATTGCTGAACCTCTTACTGTTGGTCTTATACCCAACCATCTTGATTTACCTGCTTTTTCCCAATTTTCTAAATTATATTCTGGATTTGATACTTGTCCAATAGTTGCTAAACAATTCCAATTTACTTTTCTAATTTCTCCTGATGGCAATTTTAATGTTGTGTAATTATTTTCATTTGCCAATACCTGAATTGCTGTACCGGCTGATCTTCCCAATTGTCCTCCTTTGCCTGGATGTAATTCAATATTGTAAACCATTGTACCACTGGAAATATTTTTTAATATAGTTCGATTACCAGGTTTAATTGGAGCATTCATTGAAGTAATAATAGTATCGCCAACTTTTAAATTATTACCAGCTAATATATATCTTCTTTCTCCATCTTGATATAATACCCGAGCAATATAAGCATTGCGATAAGGATCATATTCTATTGTTTCAATAACTCCAGGAACATCAAATTTATTTTGTTTAAAATCAATTAAACGGTATAATTTTTTATTACCCCCACCCTGATGTCTTACTGTAATTCTACCTTGATTATTTCTTCCTGCTTTGCGCGGTATTCTCACTAATAATTTTTTAAATGGTTTTTTTGCTAATGTTGCCATAATTTTTATAATTCAATTTTTTCTCCTGCTTTTAAAGTAACAATTGCTTTTTTTATTGCTGCTTGTTTTCCTTGTTTAAAACCAAGTTTTTTACTTTTACCTTTTTTACAAATAATATTTACATCTTTTACTTTAACATCATAAAAAGATTCAATTGCTTTTTTAATTGAATGTCTATTAGTGCGAGGATTAACTAAAAAAACATATTTATTTTGTGACATCATTAAACCTGATTTTTCAGTAATAAATGGTTTTTTTAAAGATAAAACATCAATACCTCGAGCAACCGGCTTTATTGTTTTTGTATTTTCAGTAATTTCTTTTCCTGATGTTTTAACTTGACTTTTTTCATCCGACACTGTTTGCGGCTCTTTTTTTTCTTCCTTATTTTTATTTTTTTTACTAAATAAACTCATATATTTTTATAAATATCTTTTAATGTCTCAACTGCATTTTTTTCAAAAACAATATAATGATGCGATAAAATTTCATAAAGATCAAGCGATTGCGGTTTTATTGTTTTTACACCTTTTATATTTTTTGCCGCTTTTAAAAATTTATTGTTATCAGAATTGACTACAAAAACCGCACTGACTTTTTCTTTTTTTTGTTGTTTATTATTTAAAAACAAATTTTTAATAATTTTATTTGCTAATTTTGTTTTTGTATCTTCAATATTTAAATTATCAATAACTAATAATTCTTTATCAGCTAATTTTTTTGATAAAACACTAAATAATGCTTTAGTAAAAACTTTTTTATTTATTTTTTTAGAATATTTTTTTTCATTACGTGGTCCAAAAGTAACTCCGCCACCTTTCCATAATGGCGAACGAATTGAACCATGTCTTGCTCTACCAGTACCTTTTTGCCGCCATGGTTTTTTACCGCCACCGCTTACTTCTGAACGATCTTTAGTATGAGCCCAAGGATATCTTTTATTGCTTAATATTGAAACCAAAACCTGATGCACTAAATCAGGCATCCATTTTATACCCCAAAATTTTTCATCAAGATCAATAACTTCCACTTTTTCTTTATTTTGATTAATAACATCTATTTTCATATTTTTATTTGAACAAGACTGCCACGATAACCTGGTACTGGACCTTTAACTAATAAAAAACAATCATCAAAATTTATTTGAATAATTGGAACTTTTAATAAAGTTATTGTTTGTTGGCCCATATGGCCAGCCATTTTCCTACCTTTAATAGTTCTTTGCGGCGCAGTCGGGCCAATTGAACCTGGCGCCCTTTCCCGATCTTTTTGACCATGAGAACGAGGACCACCAGCAAATCCATGTCGTTTTACAACACCCTGAAAACCCTTACCCTTGCTTTTACCACTTAACTTTACAACCATTCCCTCTTTTAAAGTTGAAATTTTTTCTTTATCTTTTACATCAAACTTTAAAAAAGTTACTGGTATAACTTTATCATTCTGCCAAATCTGACTCATTTTTATTTTTTTTAAATCAATGTTCATATTATTTTTGCAGAAAAACAACTGGGTCAGATGATCTGGCCCAGTTGTTTATTTTTTAAATTTACATAACCTTAATTTCTACATCAATACCGGCTGGCAAATTTAAATCATTTAATGTTTCAATAATGTTTTTATTTGGATTTACAATATCAATCAACCTTTTATGTGTTTTCAATTCAAATTCTTCTCTTGACTTTTTATAAATGAAAGTTGATCGATTTGGTTGATATCTCCTAATATCAGTTGGCAATGGTATGGGGCCAATTACATCCCCACCATGTTTTCGAATTGCTTCAACAATATACTTAACTGAGCTTTCAATTAACTTTGGATCATAAGATCTAATTTTAATTCTTATTTTTTGAGATTGCTCATTTTTCATATTCTAACAAAACTATTCAATAATCTTTGAAACCACACCAGCGCCAACAGTTTTTCCGCCTTCTCTTATTGCAAATCTTTGTTTTTCTTCTAATGCAACTGGAACCATTAATTTGATTGTTAATTTTACTGTATCACCAGGCATAACCATTTGAATA
This sequence comes from Minisyncoccia bacterium, assembly GCA_049971465.1. Classification (GTDB taxonomy): domain Bacteria; phylum Patescibacteriota; class Minisyncoccia; order UBA6257; family GWB1-50-10; genus JBMFLB01. Next base: position 3,683 of record JBMFLB010000014.1, on the reverse strand, counting down.
TCAGAAGGTAAAATAACTTCACCAGTCACATCAGCAGTTCTAACATAAAATTGCGGTTTATAACCAGTAAAAAATGGAGTATGTCTACCACCTTCTTCTTTACTTAAAATATAAACTTCTGCTTCAAAATGTTTATGTGGTGTGACTGTTCCTGGTTTTGCTAATACTTGGCCACGTTCAACGTCTTCTTTTTTAGTACCTCTTAATAAAACACCAATATTATCACCAGCAATTCCTTCATCTAATGTTTTTTGAAACATTTCCAATCCTGTTACTACTGTTTTTTGTGTTGGTCTTAAACCAACTATTTCAACCTCTTCATTTAAATGAATTACACCTCTTTCAACTCTTCCCGTGACCACTGTACCTCTACCTTCAATTGAAAATATATCTTCAATTGGCATTAAAAATGGCTTATCTTTTTCTCTTGTTGGTTCAGGAATATAATTATCCAATGCATCAACTAAATCCAAAATTGGTTTAGTTGCGGGATCATCAATTGAAGTTGCTTGCAATGCTTTCAATGCTGACCCTTTTATTATTGGAATTTCGTCACCAGGATATTCGTACTTTTTAAGTAATTCTCTTATTTCTGATTCAACTAAATCAAGCAATTCCGAATCAATATCAGCTTTAATATTTAAAAATACAACAATCGATGGCACCCCAACTTGACGCGCTAAAAGAATGTGTTCACGGGTTTGAGGCATTGGCCCATCATTAGCGGAAACGACCAAAATTGCTCCATCCATTTGAGCCGCACCCGTGATCATATTTTTTATATAATCAGCATGACCGGGAGCATCAATGTGCGCATAGTGTCTTTTTTCGCTTTCATATTCTGAATGATGTAAAGCAATAGTAACACCTCTTGCTTTTTCTTCTGGCGCACTATCAATCTGATCAACACTTTCTTCTTTATCAATCAAACCTTTTAATTTTAACACATGCATTATTGCTGCCGTTAAAGTTGTTTTACCATGGTCAACGTGGCCAATAGTACCAACATTAATATGTGGTTTTGTTCTTTGAAATTTTGCTTTTTCTGCCATAGTTATAATTTTAAAATCGACCTATTTATCTATTTATTGTATATTTATAATACTAAATCTATTTTTTTTGTCAACTTAAATTAATAAATTTTATAAAAATTAAATTGAATGTTTTTGTTTTCTTTTTAAAAGTAAAGATTTTAAAAAATTTACTGTTTGATCGTAAGTAGTAATATCAACAGGATAAGGGGTTGCATCTTTACCACCATGAGCAAAAGAATAACGAGCCGGATCTAAATATGATGGTTTTGCGCCATAAATAATTTCCGCAACTAATGATAAGGCTCGAATTGTTTTCGGACCAACACCTTGTAACGATAAAAGTTTTTCATAACTATTTGGTTTTATTTCACATAAATTCCATAAAATTTTATCTAAATATTTATTAAATAAAAATTTTTCTTCTATCACTGGATGAAATTTAAATTCTGTATTTTTTAATTCTAAAAATTTTAATCGTTGCTGACCATTTAATTCAATTTCCGCAACCTTTGATAATGGAGTTAAATGCTTTCTTAGTAACTTTATATCTTTCATTAAACTACTAATATTTTGCTGAGTTAATTGAGTACTAATTTCTCTATTTAAACTACTTGCCTGCGAAGTTAAATTTAACACTGATGGAAATTTATATTGAGATATAATTCCTGAATGCGGCTCATTAATTAAATCAGTAAATTTTTTTGAATACCAATGATAACGACGAGCGCTTAAATTTTTAATATTCATTCCTTGTTGAATAACAGACCATACTCCATTTTTGCTAAATATAAATGTATGATGATAAATTTGATAGCCATCTTGAATTAAAGCACTATCAACTTTTGCGGCCATTTTTGAATTATAAACAAACGATTCTACTGTTGGTTGAGGCAATCCTAAAATATCACCCCAATTCATTATTTCCCCTGGAACTTTTTTGGAGGTTTTACCTTTACCACCACAAATAAAAATGCCCAAATCTTTTTCTTTGCCTTTTATTGCTTGTTTTAATGCGGCGGTTAAAATTGTTGTCAAACCAGATGAATTCCAATCAAAAGCCAAAACAGTACCTAAAGATTGAAACCAAACAGGATCGCTTATATTTTTTACAAAATAATCTGGACCAAATTCTTCAACAATAATATCTAACATAATACTACTTAACTTCACCATTCTTTGAAACAACCATGGAGGGCATTTACCATAATCCAATCCAAAAGTTGCACATCCTCTTTCAATCATATTTATATTATATCTCACCTACAATATTTTATAAAAAGTTTTTATAAATAATATTAAACATTTTTTCTTATGTCATTTTATATATTTTTATATATTCTTTAGCATCATCAATTGCTTGCAATTATGATTTTAAACGACTACTTGCGATTACATTTTAAAACGATTGCTTGCAATTATACTTTTTAACAACTTTTCTCATTTAAAACGCTATAGCGTTTTAAATGAGAAAATATAATATCAAATAAAAATAATAATTTTCTATCAATTATTAAATATTTTTAATAAAAAATTTATATTATTGTTTTTTAAATAAGATGAAAATGTTTTTTAAGCATAGATTCTTTAGGTACATTAGAGGTAGTTAAATAAATAATATTGCGATTAATATTAATATTAAAAACACCACAAAGAAATTCTATTTCTTTTATAAAATCATAAGGTGATATCCAAACACTTTTTTGAAGTTGATAAATATTTAACTGTTTTAGTTTTTGTCTAAATGCATCGGCTGCTTTTTTATTATAAGTTGGAATATCATAAAAAAGTATTCGCCATTTATTATCCCAATGTTTTGGTTTTTGAAGCTGCATAGTTTCAAGATTATATTTATGCACTAAAGTTTTGCCTTTATGAGTCAAAACAACTGTCACATTACCTCTACCGTCATCTTGAAATGAAATGTATTTTCGTTGTTCTAATTTTCTTAATATTTTTTGTTTAGCTAAACGTTTTTGATAAGATTGTTCTTTAAAATATTTTTTTATTATTGAATGCAAAAAATAAGGTGACGTTGTTGCTATAGTAAACAAGCTAATTTTTGCAAGTGTAAGCAAAATTTCTTTTGCATGAATATTATTTTTCCATAATCCTCTTGCCATATTTTAATAATTTATTTTATTATTTAACTCTGATAAAAACTTTGTTTATTATTTACTATAATTATAATATTGTTATATCTACACTATTATTTTTTATGCCTAATTATTTTTTATACCCAATCATTATGACGTGCTGATATATACTTTTACTACACAAAATATTATATTTTTATGCTACTCTATATTATTATATCATTTTATTATTTAAATAATTAATCCTATTTTATATTTTTATTTTTTTATCGATTCTCAGTTTTTAACATTTTTTATATTTTTTTTCACACTTTTTTATTTATCAAAATAATAAAAAATAAGAAAAATAATAAAAAAATAATTTAAATAAAATAAATGTAAATATTAATACAAATTTAAACAAACACCAAATTATAAAATCAAAGACTAGTACCCTTTATTTCTAAAAATTATTAGTAAAATTTTTTTAATAAAAAATTATATTTAAATATAATAAAATTATATCTATGGATTCTGTTTTAAATGGTTTAAGTTCAAGCGAAGCAAAAAAAAGATT
>JBMFLB010000013.1:0-14189 GCA_049971465.1 Minisyncoccia bacterium | reverse complement strand
GTAATTCTTTTTGCAATGAAAAATATTTATGAGCAAAAAATTCATTTTCAATTTGATGTAATTCTTGTTCAATCTCATTTCTTTTTTGCCATTGATTTTTTTGATGTCTAAAAAATCGTAAATGTGGTTTTATTTCATTAATCATTGCTTGCAACTTTTCCATATTAATTAAACTATTTTCCAGCTGATTTTCAGTTTGTTCCTTTTTTAAACGATAAGTTTTTAATCCTAAAATTTCTTCTATTAATAATCTACGTTCTACTGGATTTATGCTAACAAACATATCGCTTTCACCTTGCCTAACCAGCATCATTCCTTGACTTCCTATTTTTGCCTGTGAAAAATATAAAATTAAATCTCTTAATCTTATTGGTTGATCATTTAAATAAAATTCAGAAACACCGGAACGATCAACCCGCCGTGATATTACAACTTCATCATAATCTAATGGAAATATTTTATTAGAATTATCAAAACTTAATTCCACTCGCGCTAAACTTGCTGGATTTTTTTTAGACGTACCAGCAAAAATTAAATCTTCTATTTTATCGCCACGTAAATTTTTAATCCCCCTTTCACCCAATACCCAGCGCAAGGCATCCATAACATTAGATTTTCCGCTGCCATTTGGTCCTACAATTGCAGTAATACTATGATTAAAATCAAAAACTGTTTTATTAGCAAAAGACTTAAATCCTTGCATTTTTAATTTTTTTAAAAAAATCATTGTATTTGTTTTAAAGCATTGGCAGCAGCAGACATTTCTGCTTCCTGCTTGGAAAAACCTTTACCTTCTGCAACCATTTTATCTCCAAAAAATACACCAACAATAAATTCTTTTTGATGTTCTGGCCCTCGCGCTGATAAAATTTTATAATTAGGAGTAATTTTCATTTTTTCTTGAACAATTTCTTGCAAAGTACTTTTTGGATCTTTATATAATCCTTTTTCAATAACATCATCTAAATATTTTAAAACAAATTTATGAACAAATAATTTAGCAACATCATAACCTTGATCAATATAAATAGCACCAAGTATTGCTTCAAAAGCATTAGCTAAAATAACTTCTTTTGCTTTTTTACTATCTTTTTCTTCTCCAGATGAAAGATATAAATAGCTTCCCAAATTAAGATCGTCATTAGCAATTTTACCTAGCATTTGATAATTTACCAAAGCAGCACGAAAACTAGTCATTTGTCCTTCGGTTGCATTAGGAAACTTGGTAAATAAAAAATTACTAATGATTAATTCTAACACTGCATCACCTAAAAATTCTAAACGTTCATTATGATCAACTGGCCAATCGGGATGTTCATTTAAATAAGAACGATGAGTTAATGCTTCTTGCAATAATTTTTCATTTTTAAAATTAATATTAATATTTTTTTGTAAATCTTTTAAAACCATATCAATTATCAGATTTATTATTAGTTTCTATTGTTTTATTTTCTTCTACTTTTTCATTTAAATTTCTATAAATAGAGCCCAAAACACCATTAACAAATTTAGAAGAATTAATCCCACCATAATTTTTTGCTATTTCTATTGCTTCGTTTATTGCAACTTTGCTTGGCACTTCTTTTTTATCAATATATAACAATTCATAAACCCCAACTCTTAAAATATTTTTATCAATTGGTGACATTTTATCTAATGGCCATTCCGGAGCAGCATTTGCAATAATTTTATCAATTTCAGGTAAATTTTTTATTATTCCTGCTGCTAATCCCCAAGCAAATTCTGGTTCATCAACCCCCGGACCAAAATCTTTTAAATTTCTTTCTAAAATTTGATCTAATGGTTTTTGATGATGATAAAAATCCCATTCATATAAAGATTGCATAACAATTGTTCTAATCAAATGCCGCGTTGCCATAAATTTTAATTTACTTCATATAAAATCCACACTGCGGGCAAGCATGATGAGGTAAAGTTGGACCGCCACAATGTGGACATTTTATTAAATTAACTTTTTTTAAAGATAATTGTGATCTTTTTCTTCTTGCTTTAGATCGTGAAGTATGTTTTCCCGGTACACCACCCATAAATATAAAAAATTATGACCTTGTTGATTTAAGATTAATATAATTTTTAACAAAGGTCAACCGATGAAATTTACTAATACCATATTTTATAATTGATTTCCGATGATCAATTGTTCCATAACCTTTATTTTTGTCCCAATAATAAACTGGATATTGCTCATGCAATCTCATCATTAAATTATCTCTTTTAACTTTAGCGACAATCGAAGCTATCTTTACAGCATTTATTTTTTCATCAGCTTTTATTAATACTTTAATTTTATTATCAAAATTTAAGTTATACTTTTTTAAAATTTTTAAATTTATATCTAATCCCCCATCACAATAAATTTTTGCTTGCTTTACTAATGTCGGATAATTTTTATATAAAGATAAAATAACTCTGGCTGCTGCCAAATTTGCCGCGCGGGAAATATTTATTTTATCAATAACATAAGATGATACCAAACTTGTTTGATAAATAATATTGATATTATCTTTTATTAAATGGAACAATTTAATTCTTTGATGCGGAAGTAATTTTTTTGAATCACGTAATTTTATTTCAGATTTTAAAAGAAATTTTCTAGGAATAATAACACCACAAACCATTAGGGGCCCAGCTAAAGATCCTCTTCCTACCTCATCTATTCCAATAATATATTTAGGCACCATATATTATTATTGTATATTAAAAATTGAAGATATTCACAGGTTGCATTAAGGTATAAAAAAAATTAAAATCAAAATAATCCTATGCGCTTTACTCATCTTCATGTTCATTCTCATTACTCATTATTGGATGGGTTAGCAAAAATTGATGATATCTTAAAACGAGCAGAAGAATTTAATATGAATGCAATTGCTTTAACCGATCATGGCAATTTATATGGTGCAATAGAATTTTATAAAAAAGCAAAATCAAAAAACATTAAACCAATTTTAGGAGTAGAAGCTTATGTTGCCCCTTATGGTAGATTAAATAAAAGACCAGGTATTGATGAAAAAAGATATCATCTTACTCTTTTAGCAAAAAATAAAACTGGTTGGAAAAATTTAATTCAATTAGTCACCAAATCTCATTTAGAAGGATTTTATTACAAACCAAGAATTGATAAAGAATTATTAGAACAACATCATGATGGATTAATTTGTCTTTCCGGATGTTTTAGCGCAGAAATACCACGATTAATTTCTACTAAAAAATTTGATGAAGCTTATGAAATAACTAAATGGTATAAAAATATTTTTGGCGATGATTTTTATATTGAGCTACAGCCACATTCCCCTGAATTACATTTACCATTAGTTAATTTAGCAAAAAAATTTAATATTCAAATTGTTGCAACTCAAGACATACACTATGTTTATCCGGAAGATAAAAATGCTCATTCTATTTTATTAGCAGTACAAACCAATAGTAAATTAGATGAAAATGATAAATTAAGTTTTAAAAATTTTGATGTATCTATGAAATCTGGCGAAGAAATGTTAAGTATTTTTAAAGATTATCCTGAAGCAATAGAAAATAGCAATCAAATTGCAGAAAAATGCAACTTAGAAATAGAATTGGGCAAAAATAAACTGCCAAAATTTAATACGCCAAATAATGAACCATCATTAGAATATTTAAAAAAATTAATAAATGCAAAAATAAACAAAAGATATGAAACAATCACACCAGAAATACAACAAAGATTAGAATTAGAATTAAATACAATAGAAAAAACAGGATTTGCTGATTATTTTCTTATTGTCCAAGACTTTGTTAATTGGGCAAAAACACATAATATTGTTGTTGGTCCAGGAAGAGGCTCAGCTGCTGGCAGTATGATTTCTTATATCTTAAATATTACTGATGTTGATCCAATAAAATATAATTTGCTTTTTGAAAGATTTCTAAATCCTGATCGTGTTGAAGTTCCTGATATTGATATTGACTTTACTGATGTCCGCCGCGATGAAGTTTTAGCTTATGTTAAAGAAAAATACGGACATGATCATGTTGCTCAAATAATTACCTTTGGAACAATGATGGCAAGAGCAGCAGTTAGAGATACAACACGCGCAATGGGTCTTCCTTATTTATTAGGAGATAAAATTGCAAAACTTATCCCATTTAATGCTGATATAAAAACTTCTTTAAACACCATTGATGAATTAAAAAAATTATATCAGCAAGATGAAAATGTAAAAAATATTATTAATACCGCAATAAAATTAGAAGGAACTGTTCGCCATGTATCAGTTCATGCCTGCGGAGTTATTATTGCCCCTGAACCATTAGAAAATTATATGCCCGTTCAATATGCGCCGGGAGAAGATCGTATCATCACTCAATTTGAAATGTATAGTATTGCTGATTTGGGATTATTAAAAATGGATTTTTTGGGATTAAAAAACTTAACTATTATTGAACAAACCCTAAGATTAATTAAAGAAAATAAAAATATTGATATTAATATTAAAGAAATACCATTAGATGATAAAAAAACTTTTGAATTATTTCAACGCGGCGATACAACTGGCGTATTTCAATTAGAATCAAATGGGATGAAAAAATATTTAAAAGAATTAAAACCAACAGAATTAGAAGATATTATTGCAATGATTTCTCTTTATCGTCCAGGGCCAATAGAATTAATTCCTCATTATATTAAAAGAAAATTTAAACAAGAACCAGTAACTTATTTGCATCCAAAATTAAAACCAATTTTAGAAAAAACTTATGGCATAGGAATTTATCAGGAACAAATGATGCAAATTGCAAAAGATTTAGCACAATTTACTTTAGCTGAAGCAGACATTTTAAGAAAAGCAATTGGCAAAAAAATAAAATCATTACTGAATCAACAAAAAGAAAAATTAATAAATGGGATGATTAAAAATGGTATTGATAAAAAAACAGCATTAAAGATTTGGGAATTATTTCCACCTTTTGCCCGCTATGGATTTAATAAAAGCCATTCGACTTCTTATGCAATAATAAGCTATCAAACTGCTTATTTAAAAGCTCATTTTCCAGCTGAATTTATGACTAGTTTATTAAATATTTCTGCGAATGATGTTGATCGAATAAATTTCTTTATTAATGAAGCAAAAAAAGAAAATTTAAAAGTATTACCTCCTGATATTAATTTAAGCAAGCAACATTTTACTGTAGAAAATGATACAACTATTAGATTTGGTCTTTTAGCAATTAAAAATATTGGCGCAAATATTGTTGATTATATTATTAAAGAAAGAATAAATAATGGTCCTTATCAAGATTTAGCTGATTTTTTAAGCAGGATCCAACATCGTGATTTAAATAAAAAATCTTTAGAAAGTTTTATTAAATGCGGTGTTTTTGATTCATTAAATGTTGAACGCGGTCAAGCTCTTGCTAATATTGATTTATTACTAAAATTTAATCAAACAGCAAAAAAACTTAATGGGCAATCACAAACTAATTTATTTGGATCGCCTATTTCACAAAATTCCTTACGGCTCAATCCAACTCAACCAGCAGATAAATTAACAAAACTTAATTGGGAAAAAGAATTACTAGGATTATATTTAACTGATCATCCCTTAAATAATTATTTACATAAATTAAAAGATAAAAATATAAAATCAATTAAAAATATCATCAATATTAAAAATGAAACAAAATGTAAATTAGCTGGTATCATAACGGGTATTCAAAAATTTGTAACAAAAAATGGTAAACCAATGCTATTTGTTAAATTAGAAGATTTAAATGATAATTTAGAAGTTCTTGTATTTTCAGAAACATTATTAAAAAATCCATTGATTTGGAAAGAAAACAAAGCAGTAATTATTGATGGTAAACTATCTTACAAAGATGGCGAACCAAAAGTAATTTGTAATTCAGTACAAGAATTATAAAATTTATTTAAAAAATTAAATTTTGATTTTTATCTAAAAATAACACATAATTAATTTATGGCTAAATCAAAAAAATCTGCTCAAACTTCAATTGAAAATATAAGACACTCACTAGCTCATTTATTAGCTGCAGCTGTATTAAAAAAATTTCCTAATGCTAAATTAGGTATTGGTCCAGTTATTGAAAATGGATTTTATTATGATTTTCAACTTCCCCGCGCTTTAACCACTGATGATTTAAAATCATTAGAAAATATAATGCGTGAATTTATTAAACAAAATTTACCATTTACTAAAGAAAAAATAACTGCACAAAAAGCAAAACAAATTTTTAAAAACCAGCCATTTAAATTAGAACTAATAAATGAATTACAAAAATCTAAACAATCAATAACAATTTATCACACTGGCAATATTTTTACTGATTTATGCCGCGGTGGGCATATTAAAAATACTAATGAAATACACCCCAATTCATTTCAATTAGAAAAAATTGCTGGCGCCTATTGGAAAGGCAATGAAAAAAATCCTCAATTACAAAGAATTTATGGCATTGCTTTTTATAATAAACAAGAACTAAACCAATATTTAAAACAAGTGGAAGAAGCAAAAAAACGCGACCATAGAAAATTAGGTAAAGATTTAAAACTATTTACTATTGTTGATGAAGTTGGCGGTGGCTTGCCAATGTTTTACCCTAAAGGAGCAATTTTAAGAAGAATAATTGAAAATTTTATAATTGATTTGCAAGAAAAAAATGGTTACTTACCAATTTGGATTCCTCATATTACTAAATCTAAATTATATAAAATATCAGGACATCTTGATAAATATGATGCAATGTATCCGCCAATGCATTTGCCAGAAGAAGAAGATTATTATTTAAAACCAATGAACTGCCCCCATTTTATGATGTTATATAAAACTGAAAATCATTCTTATAAAGATTTACCTTTAAGATACACTGCAACTACTACTGTTTATCGTTATGAAAAAAGTGGAGAATTATCAGGATTAACAAGAGTACGGGCTTTAACCCAAGACGATTGCCATGTATTTGTCACACCTGAACAAATTGAACAAGAAATAAATTTAATGCTTACAATGATTGAACATACTTATAAGGTTTTTGGTTTTAATAACTTTTGGGTAAGAATTTCAACTCATGATCCAAAAAATAAATCAAAATATATTGGTGATCCAAAAATTTGGACTAAATCAGAAAATATACTTAAAAAATTAATAACAAAAAAAAGATGGGAAAATAAAATTGGTATTGGTGAAGCTGCTTTTTATGGACCAAAATTAGATTTTATGGTTAAAGATGCTCTTAATCGCGAATGGCAATTATCAACAATTCAGTTGGATATGAATTTACCAAAAAGATTTAATATAACTTACATTGATAAAAATAATAAAGAAAAACAAGCAATAATAATTCATCGCGCAATTTTAGGATCAACTGAAAGATTTATGGCAATTTTACTTGAACATTATGCTGGGCAACTACCAACCTGGTTATCGCCAATTCAAATAAGAATAATACCAGTTGCCGATCGTTATTTGCCTTATGCTAAAGAAATAAAAAATAAATTAGAACAAAATAATTTACGGGTTGATTTAGCTCAACAAAAAGAAACAGTAAATAAAAATATTCGCAATGCAGAATTAGAAAAAATTCCTTATGTAATTGTTATTGGTGAACAAGAAATAAAAAATAATATTATTAGCGTTAGAAAAAAAATTGATAACTCCATTCATCAATACAATTTACAAGATTTTATAAAAATAATTTTAACCGAAATTGAAAACAAAAAATAAATTAATTGTTATTGTTGGACCACATGCCTCAGGTAAATCATTATTAGCAGTAAAACTTGCTAAATTATTTAATGGTGAAGTTATTTCTGCTGATTCTAGACAGATTTATAAACACCTTAACATTGGTTCAGGCAAAATTACTAAAAATGAAATGCAAAATATTCCCCATCATTTAATTAGCATTGCTTCACCTCGCAAAACTTTTAATGTAACTCAATATCAAAAATTAGCATTAAAAACAATAAAAAAAATATGGCACAAAAATAAAATTCCAATATTATGCGGCGGCACAGGTTTTTATATTAAAGCAGTAATTGATGGCATCATTTTTCCTCCAGTAAAACCAAATATCAAATTAAGAAAACAACTTCAACAAAAATCAACACAAGAATTATATCAATTATTAAAAAAAATAAATAAAAAAAGAGCACAAAATATTGATAAAAATAATAAAGTTAGATTAATTAGAGCAATTGAAATAACAAAAACATTGGGTACAATTCCACCCCTAAAACAAAAACCATTAAATGCAAATATTTTAATGCTAGGATTACAAAAAAACAAAAAAACTCTTTATCAATTAGCAGCGCAAAGATTAAATAAAAATTTTAAAAATGGATTAATTAAAGTGAAGTAAAAAAAATAAAAAAACTTGGATTAAGTTGGAATAAAATAATAAGTTTTGGGCTAGAATATAAATATGTTGCTTTATACTTACAAAATAAAATTGATTTAAAAACAATGAAAATACAATTATTAAAGCAAATTCAACATTATATTAAAAGACAAATAACTTGGTTTAAAAAAGATAAAGAAATAAATTGGGTTTCAAATTATAATCAAGCTGAAAAATTAATTAGTAAAACAATTTTTATCAACTGTTACTAAATAAATTTTTTAATTAATTCCTGTAATTTTTCAGGATTAGCCTGTCCTTTAGTTTGAGCCATAATTTGTCCAATTAAAAATTGCAAAGCATTATTTTTTCCTTTTTTATAATCATCAACTGCTTTGGGATTTTGATTAATAATTTGTTTAATAATTTCTTCTAATTTAGAATTGTCATTAATTAAATTTAAATTTTGTGATTTCATAATTATTTCCGGATCCTGACCAGTTTTCATCATTTCTAATAAAATATTTTTTGCTAAACGGCTTGATAATTTACCATCAATAATTAAATAAATTAAATGAGCAAAATTTTCAGGGCTCATTAAAAAATCATCAACGCTTTGTATTGCTAATTCATTCATCAAGCCTTTAACATCGCTTAAAAGATAATTAACTAAAATTGTATAATCAAATTTATTTTTAGTTAATATATTTAATTCGGAAACTGAATGTTCAAAAAAATCAGCAAACTTTTTATCTTCAATTAAAAGATTTATTGTTGTTAAATTTAAACCATATTCATTCTGAAATCTTTCTCTTTTTTGCGCTGGCAATTCGGGTAATTCATTTTTCATTTTTTGAATATCAAAAACTTGCAAATTAAGCGGAGGCAAATCTGGTTCAGGAAAATAACGATAATCATGAGCTGATTCTTTTAAACGTTGGACAACTGTTTTTTTTAATTTCTCATCCCACCCTCTTGTTTCTTGAATAATTTTTCCTCCTGATTGTAAAACTTCTTTTTGCCTTTGAATTTCAAAATTAACTGCATCATAAACTGATTTAAATGAATTAATATTTTTTAATTCTGTTTTAACTCCCATATCTAAACTAACATTTGCTTCTACTCTTAATTCGCCTTTTTCCATATCTGCATTTGATACATCTAAATAACGCAAAATCATTTGTAATTCTTTAGCAAATTCTAATACTTCTTCTGCACTATGAAAATCAGGTTCAGTAACTAATTCCATTAATGGAACACCAGCACGATTAAAATCAACTAAACTACCATTGCTAGTATGCAATAATCTACCTGTATCTTCTTCTAAATGTACTCTTCTAATTCTTTTATTAAGCAGTTTTCCTCCTTGCACAATTGGCTCTTCATATTGAGAAATTTGATAGCCTTTAGGTAAATCCGGATAAAAATAGCTCTTGCGATCAAAATGGGTTTTTGTTGCTATTTTCCCATTTAATGCTAAACCAATTTTTATCATTGCTAACACTGCTTCTTTATTAATTGTTGGCAATGTCCCAGGATGCCCTAAACAAATTGGACAAATATTAATATTAGGATGGGTTTCATCAGGATCATTTAAACAAGAACAAAACATTTTTTGTTTTGTTTTTAATTCACAATGAATTTCCAAACCAATAGTTGGTATCATAAATTAATGATAAAATAAATAAAAAATAAAGTAAATTTTATTCTTCAATTTTAAGGCCAATGCTTCTTGCTGTTCCTTCTACTATTTTCATTGCCGCATTGATATCTTTTGTATTTAAATCCTCTAATTTTTTTTCTGCTATTTTTTTAATATCTTCTCTGGTAACTTTGCCAACTTCTTTATGTAAAGCTTCTCCTGATCCTTTTTCAATCCCAGCGGCTTTTTTTAATAAATAAGCAGTTGGTGGGGTTTTTAATTTAAAATCAAAACTACGATCTTCATAAATAGTAATTTCGGCAGGAATAATATCGCCGCCCATATTTTTTGTTGCTTCATTAAATTGCTGACAAAATTGCTGAATATTAATACCATGTTGTCCTAATGCCGGGCCAACTGGAGGTGCAGGATTTGCTTGTCCTGCTGGTATTTGTAATTTTAAAACCGCTTTAATATTTTTTGCCATATTGTTGATGATATTTAAATTTTATGAACTTGTAAAGAGTCCAATTCTACTTGTGTATCTCTGCCAAAAATTGGAACTAATACTTTTACTCTTCCCTTATTAATGTCTAAATCTATTATCTTTCCTTCTTGCCCTTTAAATGGCCCATCAATAATTTTTACTAAATCACCAATTTGAATATTTAAATTAAATTTTGTTTCCTTCAATGACATTTTCCCTAATAATTCATCAACCTCTGTTTGCGATAAAGGTAATGGCTTTGTTTTATCAGCACCAATAAAACCAGTAACTTTTGGAGTATTTCTAACAATATACCAGGTATCAGTATCCATAATCATATTAACTAAAACATAACCGGGATAAATTTTTTCTTCAATTTCTTCTTTTTTACCTCCTCTTACTCTAATTTTTTTCTCTTTAGGAACAATTACATCAAAAATTTTATTATTTAAATCAGATGATTCTATTCTTTGTTTTAAATATTTAACAACTGCTTCTTCACATCCAACATAAGTATGAACTGCATACCATTTAGCATTTTTTTTATTTTGTTCTATCACCATATTTTTATACATTCAAAACTTTTTGTAATATTTTTAAAAATACAAAATCAAGCAAACCTAAATAAACTGCTATTAAAATTGACAAAACAATAACAAAAAGCGTGTATCTTATTGTTTCATCTTTAGTTGGCCAGTTAACTCTTTTTAATTCTTGTTTTGATTCTTGCAAAAATTTTTGTAGTTTTAAAAACATCTTTTTATATATACCAAAAAAACAAAAAAAAATCAAATTTAACAATACCAATAATAAAAATTAGCTAAATAAATATACAAAATACATTGGGATAAAATTATTAAAATAATAATACAAAAAATCTATTGTAATAAAACTTTTTCTATTATGGGAGTTATATTATGGAGGTTCAACCTCGATAATACTCCAACCTTGATAATACTCGATAATAAAATAATTGTAAATTAATATTAAAAAGCTCTTAAATTCTATATCTTTTAACTATCTTAAAAACTTGACAAGATAAAAATTCATAGTATAATTTTGGTAGAATCCTTAAAAAGAAAGGAGGTGAGTAAAATGGGACTATTCAAGCTCCTGGCTGAGGCATTGGCGGATTTAGCGGCCAAAGGGTACGATATCGATCTTCAGTCTGGATACCATAAACACAACGACGGCACTTATGGTCATGACCACTATCAAGTTAATCCTGACGGTACTTATACAAAAACCGGCCACGACAATGATCCACCATTGCGTTCAGGTTACGAAACACAAGACGATACACAAAAATAGTCCGCAGATCAAGGGAGTGCTGAATATACCAGCACTCCATTTATTTAATCTATTTTATAACCATTATATAATTTAAATGAAAAATAAAAAATAAATATTGATTTAAAAATTAATTTCAAAATTAAACATACAAAATCAATGATTAACAAAATCCATTCCAAATATTTTTCAGAAGAAGTTAGTAAGGGCGTAGATGATTATCTAAAAAAATTAAATTTTTATAATAAGTTAAAGAATAAAGCATTAACTTTAAAAGATATTAAACAATTATTATTTCAAACGATAGAAGATTACAAAAATAATAGTAGAAGTTTAAATTTTTTACTTATCTTAAGCCAGACATTATTTGATGAAACTTTAACTATTAATGAGTTAACTGATGATGATTTAGAAACAGTTTATTGTGGTTTAAGCGATATTCTATATGGTCTTATCCCTGAAAATAAAATTGAAAAAATAATAGATTCGGCATATAACGCACTTAAGTCTTCTTTAAATTTAAATAATAGATAATTTTTATTTTTAAAAAATTCTATTAATCTAAATGTTATATAAACTCATACTTGGATTTTCTAAAATTATTTTTGGTTTGCCGCGTACAGAAGTAGAAATTGAATATATGGATTAGACTTATCAAGATTATCATTATCAAAATTATCAAGCTTTTATCAATTATGGAGGTTCAACCTCCATAAATGGCTAGTTATTTTTTGCCAGTTAAACCAAATCTAATTTCCCAAAATTCCGGCACTTTCCATTTTTGAGACCATTCCATAAATAATTCATCTGCATTTTTATTTGTTGCTTCATCTAAATTTAATCCTAGTGTATTTATAAATTCTTTACTTTCATTAATATTTCCTTCTATTTCTAACACCACGCCATAAGGATAAATATCTACATCAAGTTCTAAATTATCTTTATTATATACTAATCTTATTTTCTCGTATGAATTTTCTTCAACATAATTACTAAATTTTTTAATAGCCAAAATGGCATCTTCTTGGCTATCTCCTTTATAAAAAATTTCCTCTATTGAAACAACAAATTTATCTTCATCTTTAACTTTATATTTTGAAACAACCTCATAATTAATTATTTCCATTGAATTTTCTATTCTGAGCCTTAATTTCTTTTCATCTGGACCAATCCCTGTTCCATAAATAATATCTCTAAGATAAAGAATTTCAATAAAACGACTCTTTTTACTTAACTTTGCTAATAGTTCATCTAAATAATTAATTTTAAACTTTATTTCTATTTCTTTTTGAGGATCTCTTATTTTTAAAGGAATATAAATTGCTTTATTCTTTTCTTTTAAAATATCTAACTCATCAAGGGTTGGCTTATTCAAAATTTTATATATTTCTACAACTAACATTTTAGGAAAATTTGGATGAGTCGTAATAATTTTTTTCTCTCTTAAATCATCAGTTAATTTTATTATATGTCTATAAACAGTCTTATCTTTAATTTTTTCTTCTATAAAATAATGTCTTAAATCTTTTACCAAAAGAACTTTATTAATCCCGCCGGAAATAGTTGTTGCTTTTGATTTTGCATACATCGGCATTGCGGTTGTAAATAAAGCCTCTATTCCTTTTTCTTGATAATATTTAGATATTAAACCATCCATTAATGAAATAGAATTTTTAGGACTCCCAGGGAGACAATATAATCTTGTTAATTCAATGGCTTTATTAGGATCAATACCATGAGCTAAAAGAGCTTCGCGTTTATATTCTTTAGCTAATATTGAAGGTTCTGTTGTTTCAATAGCAAATGGAATTTTGTCGCCTTTAAAAAATAAGCCAAAAACTTGGCCTTTTGCTCTTGAATGATGAATGTAATGAAATTCTTGAGTAAATAAATTTATAATTTTTTCATCATCTATTTCTTTAAATTCAACCTCAAAACTTCTACTTTCGTTTAGAGCTAATAATTTATTATTCTTTTTACAAATAACAAGTCTTTCATTAATATTCAAATCTTTGTATTTTCCACTTAATCCTCTAAAAGCATATTCAAGATCAAAATTAAGCTTCTCTAAAGTTGATTTTATTATTAGATATTGTTCTTCTACCACCATTTTTATAATTTCCTCATTAATAGTGTTTGGGTCAAATGATGTCAGACGAAATAATATTTGATGTTCTAAGTTTTGGCGATCATATAATCCCGGTGGAAAATATTTAATAATCTTTTTCCTCCATTGTTCTATTATGCTAGCTGAATTCCATTGTAATTCTAAATTATAATGAATAATTGTAAGTTTTAATTTTTTTTGCTTCTCAAATAAATCCATGTTATGATTATGGAAAATTATTTACTAATGTCAAGTTAATTTATAATACAACACAATATTGGATGCAGTTAGACTTATCGAGGTTCAAC
>JBMFLB010000012.1:0-14530 GCA_049971465.1 Minisyncoccia bacterium | reverse complement strand
TTTATGATCAGAAAATAATTTTTGAATACTTTTATTAGTTTCATCTCTTAACTGTCTCATTTTAATTTTATGATTTTCAGTTAATTCTTTAACTTGTTTGATAAGTTCCATTTTTCTTTCCTGACTTAATTCTGGCAAACTAGCAATCACGGCATTATCTTTTTTAATAACAGTTAATCCTAAATTAGCGTTTTCAATTGCTTTAGCAACATTATTGACCATTCCCTTATCCCATACCATAATATGCAATTCACGAGGAGGGACAATACTTATTGAACTAATATGCTTTAAAATAACAACTTGATCAAAATAATTTATTTTAATATTCTCAACTAAACCGGGATTAGGCCGATTGGTTCTAATTAAAACCAATTCCTTTTTAAATTCTTCAATAATTTTATTTAATCCTTGTTGAAATTGTTTAAATATATCCATTAAATAAATTATAAATTAAAAATTAAAATTTAACAAATTGTATTGTTGTAATTTTATTTGTATTGCTTTAATTTGCAAATTGGTATTTAAATTAAAATTAGCCAAATTATATTGTTTATTTAATAGCCATTTAATCAACGAAGAATATTGCATTTTATTTTTAAGAAACAATTGAACAATTAATTCATCTAAATTATTAATAAGATCATTAGCAATATTTGTTTTATGGTCTTCTAATAATTTTATTGCCCGACCAATTCTACCAAATGAATTTTTTGCTATCACTTCTGCTTGTTGTTTATCTAATTGATAATTTTTTATTAAAATTTGTTTTATTGTATCATTTGATAAACGGTTAAAATAAATTTTTATTAACCGCGAAATTAAAGGACTACTTAAATTTTCATAAGTTGGAGTAACTAATATTATTAATGCAGATCTTGGTGGCTCTTCCATAATTTTTAATAAAGCACCTTGTGCTTCAATGGTTAATAAAAAGGCATCATTGATTAAGACATAACGATAGTTTGATTTTAATGGTTTTTGATAAATAAATTTTTTTATTGATTTTATAACATCAATACCAATGCTGTTATTTTCCGGATTAATTTCAAAAAAATCTATTAATGGTTTATTTAAAAGATCAAAAACTTGATATTCTAAATAATAAGCTAAAGATCGCGCAAATAAGCTTTTACCAATATGAGGATCACCATAAAAACAATAAGATTGCTTTAAGGTATTATTTTTTATTTTAGAGATAAATAAATTTATTTTTTCATCCAATCCTATTAATTTTTGCATTTTTTTTATTATATGGTATTATTGAAAAAAATAAAGCTGGGGTGGCGGAATTGGCAGACGCGCAGGACTCAAAATCCTGTGATCTTACGATCATGAGGGTTCAACTCCCTCCCCCAGCACAATACTTAATTTATTTTTGGTTGATATTTGATAAGCAAAAATTTAGAAATAAAATAAGAAATTGTGCCAATAATAATTCCTCCAATAATATCACTGGGCCAATGAACACCAACTATTATTCTATTTATACCAACCAATAAGCTTAAAATTAAAAACCAAAATCCTGCTTTTTTATTAAAAAAATAAAGCACCAATCCTAAAGAAATAAAAAGAACTGCATGACCTGATGGAAATGAAAATGTTTTATCAATTATTAATGGCTGAAAATTTAAAACAACAAAAGGACGAGGATGATGATAAAAAAATCGTATGGTTTGAGTAAAAATACCATAACTAATAATTGACGTTAATGAAAAAAATAAAAATTTAAAAATTTTAAATAATAAATTTTTTTCTCTTAAAATAAAATAAATTAAAAATAATCCCATCAATACTGGTAAATACTTAGCAAAAAAAATAAACATTAAATTTAAAATAGCACTATAAGATGTTAATGAATGTAAAAAATTAAAAACCGTTAAATCCATTATAATAAAATTATTTTCTTACAAAAGGCAATAAACCAATGATTCTTGCTCTTTTAATTGCTTGCGCTAATAATCTTTGATGTTTTGCGCAAACACCGGTATGACGTGGATCAATTATTTTAAATTGACTTGATACAAATCGCTTAAGTAAACCAACATCTTTATAATCTATTGCTTTTGCATTTTGTGAACAAAATATACAATTTTTGGGTTGATTTCTTTTATACATAATAATTAAATATTAAAATGGTACTTCGCTTGTTCCACTGTTATCATCTAATTCTTCATCTAAATTTATTTCTGGAACTTCTTCTTTAATATCAGCAGTTTGATTGATATTAGAATTATCAAACTTATCTGTTGGATTCACAAAATTTCCTGTTGCTCTTGGCCCCAATTGAAATCTTTCCGCAATTATTTCTGAAACCTTATGATTTTGATTATTTTTATCCTGCCAATTTCTTGTTTGCAAACGTCCTTCTACTAAAACTAAACTTCCTTTTCTTAAAAACTGATTTGCAACCTCTGCTTGTTTACCCCAAACAACAATATTATGATATTGAGTATCTTCTTGTTTTTGACCTTGTTTATTTAACCATACTCGATTAGTTGCAACACTAAAAACAACTACTGATTTTCCATTTAAAGTAGTTCTCATTTGAGGATCATTAGTTAATCGGCCTAAAATAAATACTTTATTTAAATTCATATTAATTATAATTATACATTAATGACATTTTTATTTTAAGATTTCCTCAATCTTTTTTTCAAGGTCTTTATTGGTCAAAACAGTTGATTCTTTTTCTGATTTTGCTGGTAATGTTGTTTTTTGTTGTTTATATCTATTAATTTTTAATTCCGTTGGATTTTTAATTAAAATTGTTCTAATAACATTTTCTTTAAATTTTAAATCATTCACAATGTCATTTATTTTTTCTGGCTCAAGATTAAAAATTATATAACCAAAAAATCCATAATTATTTTTTTTAATTGGATACGCTAAACGAATTTTATTAATTATACCTTCTTTTACAACTTCAGCATTATATTTGTTTAAAATATCTTTAATAATACTTACATCATCTTCTAACTTTACTACAAACCCCAATTCATAACTTTTTTTAATTTGTTCTTGTTGATTATCCATTTTCTACATTATTATCTGCTACTATATCAGAATCATTATTTAAAGTCAATTGAAATTCTTTTAATTGTTCTTTAGTTATACCATTTAATCCTGTACCAGCAGGTATCAAACGACCAATAATAACATTTTCTTTTAATCCTTTTAATTCATCAACTTTACCTTTCAATGCAGCATTTACCAATACCCGTGGCGTTTCTTGAAACGAAGCAGCGGATAAGAAACTTTCGGTATTTAATGAAATATATTTAATCCCAAATACTTTTTGAATTGCTTTAGCTGGTTGCCCTTTTTGTTCTTTAATTTCACGATTAATTTTAATTAATGTTGTCTTATCAATAATATCTTTTGGCAATAAATCAGTATCGCCAGGATCAGTTATTTCAACTTTTGACAACATTTTTCTAACTAAAATTTCAATATATTTATCATTAATGTTAACTGCCTGCAATGTATAAACTTTTTGAATTTCATTAATGATATAACGTTCTAAATCTTCTACTCCACGATAAGCTAAAATTTCTTTTAAATCTAATGAACCAATACCAATTTCTTGTCCTTTTTTAACTTTATCACCAACATTAACAGTTAAAATATTGCGTTTGCTAATTAAATATTCTTTAACTTTATCTTTATTTTTCTTATCTTTAGAAACAACTCGTACCACTCGATAACTTCCTTTTTCTAAAATATCATCAACCACTCCATCTTCTACAATTAATGGTGCCTTACCTTTTGGTGTTCTTGCTTCTAATAATTCTTCTACACGAGGTAAACCTTGCGTTATATCTAAACCAGATATACCACCAGCATGAAAACTTCTTAATGTTAATTGTGTACCTGGTTCACCAATTGATTGAGCCGCAACAATACCAACACTTTCTCCTATTTTTACTGGTTTATTGGTAGCTAAATCTAAACCAAAACACTTAATACAAAGCCCATCTAAAGCCTTGCAAGTTATTGGCGAACGAACTTTAACAAATTCTAATTTAGATTGCTGAATTATTTCGGCTTGTTCTTTATTAATAATTTCATTAGCTTTAACAACTACATTTTTATTAATAATAATATCTTCTAAAGCTGTTCTGCCTAATAATCTTGTTGCTAATGGAATATTAATTTCCTCTGAATCTTTACGATAAATTTTTATACCTTCTTTTGTGCCACAATCTTCAATTTTAATTGTAACATCTTGAGCAACATCAACCATCCTTCTTGTTAAATAACCAGCCGAAGCAGTTTTTAATGCAGTATCGCTTAAACCCTTTCTTGCTCCATGGGTTGAAATGAAATATTCAATAACACTAAAGCCTTCTTTATATGATGATTTAATTGGTAATTCTATTTGTTCATTTTTAGGATTTACAACAATACCCTTTATACCAATCATTTGATTAGCTTGTGATACATTGCCACGCGCCCCTGAATGAATAATCATACCAATAGGATTATCTTCATTAAAAGCAGAGGTAACTAATTTTGCTACTTCTTCTCGTGTTCCTTCCCAAACATCAATAACTCTTTGATGACGTTCTTCATCTGTTAATAATCCTTCTTCGTATTCATTAAAAATATTTTCTATTGCTTGTTCTGCTTTTTGAATTAATTCTTGTTTGGATGAAATTGTAGGTAAATCATAAATACTCCAAGTTGCTGCTGATACTGTTGAAAAATAAAAACCTAAATCTTTTATTGCATCTAAATAAACTTGCGATTTATCAATACCATAACGATTTATTATATCACCAACAATCTTACTTAAAGCTTTAGAATTTAATGTTTGATTTACAAATGGATAATCAGTAGGTAAAACATTATTAAATATTAAACGGCCGTATGAAGTTTCAATAATTTTATTTTCCTTTTCTAAATAAAATTTAATTAAAGTATTAATATCAATAAATTTATTTTCATAAGCATATTCAACTTCACTAAATGAACTATATATTTTATCATCCGCTTTAGCATTAGATTTAATAAAGGTTAGAAAATAACAACCTAAAACCATATCTTTTGATGGCGTAATTATTGGTTCATTATTAGCTGGTTTTAATAAATTTTTACCGGCATCCATTAAAGTTATTGCTTCATATTGTGCTTCTGGTGTTAATGGTAAATGTACTGCCATTTGATCACCATCAAAGTCAGCATTAAAAGCAGTACAAACCATTGCTGGTATTTTAATTGCTAAATCTTCAATTAAAATTGGTTTAAATGATTGAATACCTAAACGATGCAAAGTTGGAGCACGATTTAGCAAAACTCTTTTGTTTTGAATAATATCTTCTAAAATTGCCCATACTTCCGGTGGCGCTTGCTCAATTAAACGATTTGCTGTTTTTATATTTAATGCTAATCCTTTTTCTAAAATTTTATTTATTACAAAAGGTTTAAACATTTCTAATGCCATTATTTTTGGCAAACCGCATTCATTTAATTTTAATTCCGGGCCAATAACAATTACTGAACGACCAGAATAATCAACTCTTTTACCTAATAAATTTTGTCTAAATCTACCTTGCTTTCCACCTAACATATCGGCTAAAGATTTTAATGGCCTTTTTCTTGATGATACAATTGGATTATTAGCATGAGCAGAATTATCAATTAATGCATCTACTGCTTCTTGCAACATTCTTTTTTCATTAATAATAATTACTTCTGGCGCTTTTAATTCTATTAATTTTTTTAAACGATTATTGCGATTAATAACACGACGATATAAATCATTTAAATCAGCTGTTGCGTAACGTCCACCATCTAATGGTACCATTGGTCTTAAATCAGGTGGCAAAACAGGCAATACAGTTAAAATCATCCATTCTGGTCTTGCTTTGTTCTTTATAAATGATTCAAGCAATTTAATTTTCTTTAAAATTTTTAAATAATGAACTGGGTCTTTTATTGTTCTTAATGTATCTTTTAATTGTTTAACTTCTTTTTTTAAATCTAAATTTTCTAATATTTTACGAACTGCTCCTGCTCCGCGATCAGCTTCAAAAACATCCGCAAACTTTTCGGCTAATGTTAAATATTGTTGTTCTGTTAACACAGTACCAATATTTAAATTTGCAACAACATCTAATATATTTTCTTCCTCTGTTGCAATATTAGATTGTTCCTTTTTTGTTTTTCCTTTTTTTAATATTTCACTTTCTTTTTTTATTTCTTTTAAAACCCTTTCTTTATTTTCTTCATTTATTTTTGTTACAATATAGGAAGCATAATAAATTACTCTTTCTAATTTAGGTAATGGAATATTTAATAACAAACTTAACTTAGAAGGAACAGTACGTAAAAACCAAATATGAGCAACTGGCGCAGCTAAATTAATATGCCCCATTCTTTCTCTTCTCACTGAAGATCGTGTTACTTCTACACCACATTTTTCACAAACCACTCCTTTATATCTTATTTTTTTATATTTCCCGCAATAACATTCATAATCTTTAGTTGGTCCAAAAATTCTTTCAGAAAATAAACCATCTTTTTCTGGTTTTTGAGTACGATAATTAATTGTTTCTGGTCTTAACACTTCACCATGAGACCAAGATAAAATTTCTTCGGGTGATGCTATTTTAATACTAATTGATTTAAGATTTTGGTTCATTTTGTTTAAATTGATTTTTTAATTCTTCATAATTTACGACCACATTTAATCCCAAAGATTTTAATTCATTTACTAAAACATTAAACGCTGCGGGAATATTAGGACTTTTTACTTCTTGTCCACGAATTATTGATTCATAAACTGCTGACCTACCAATAACATCATCAGACTTAATTGTTAACATTTCTTGTAAAGTATAAGCAGCACCATAACCTTCTAAAGCCCAAACCTCCATTTCGCCAACTCTTTGACCACCCAATTGAGCTTTACCTCCTAGCGGTTGTTGGGTAATTAATGAATAAGGACCAGTAGAACGCATATGTATTTTATCTTCAACTAAATGATTTAATTTCATCATATAAATATAACCAACCATTATTTTATCTCTAAATGCTTGGCCGGTTAATCCATCAAATAATGTAACTTTACCATCTTCAGGTAAACCAGCTGCTTTTAATTCTTTTTGAATTTCTTTATCATTAGCACCAATAAAATTTGGAACAATAGCACGATAGCCAAGTATTTTAGCTGCAAAACCTAAATGGGTTTCTAAAATTTGGCCCAAATTCATTCTTGAAGCTACACCCAAAGGATTTAAAATCACATCAACCGGTGTACCATCTTCTAAATAAGGCATATCTTCTACTGGTCGAATCATTGAAATAACACCTTTATTGCCATGACGACCAGTTAATTTATCGCCTGTTTTTATTCTTCTAATTTGTGCTATTTCAACTTCTATTTTTTTAATAATTCCTGGATCCAATTTATCACCAAAATCACGGGAAAATACTTTAATACCAATAACTCTTCCGCGTTTACCATTAGGCAAATATAAAGAGCTATCTTTAACATCACGCGCTTTTTCACCAAATATTGCCCGTAACAATTTTTCTTCGGAACTTAATTCTGCTTCACCCTTGGGAGAAATTTTACCAACTAAAATATCATTTGGTTTTACTTCAGCCCCAATTCTTATAATTCCTTCTCCGTCCAAATTTCTTAATTTATCTTCGGATACATTAGGGATATCAGGAGTTATAATTTCTGGTCCCAACCGCGTATCTCGTACTAAACATTCAAATGTATCAATATGAATAGAAGTAAATAAATCTTCTTGCACAACTCTTTCTGATAAAATAACAGCATCTTCATAATTACCTCCATGCCATGGAATAAAAGCAACTAAAAGATTTTGCCCTAATGATAAAACACCATTTTTAGTTGCCGGACCATCAGCAATAATATCCCCAACTTTTACTTTATCTCCTTTTTGAACAATTGGTATTTGAATTAAAGCTGTTGATTGATTTGTTCTTTTAAATTTAATAAGTTCAAAGGTTTTTGTTTTACCATCTTTTAATTTAATTACAATTTTTTGAGCATCAACATCTATTACTTCACCATCAACATCACTTTTTATAACTTGACCAGAATCAATTGCTGCTTTTTCTTCTTGTCCAGTTGACACTAAAGGAATTGATGGCTTAATTGATGGTACAGCTTGTTTTTGCATATTAGAACCCATTAAAGCACGATGAGCATCATCATGTTCTAAAAATGGAATTAAAGAAGTAGCAACACTTACAATCTGATTAGGTGAAACATCAACCAAATCAACCTCGCTAGCTAAACACTGAATTGGCTCATCTTTGTAACGAGCAATAACATATTTTGATTTTATTTTCCAATCATCATCTATTTCAATATCAGCCTGCGCAATTTTATATTGCATTTCTGAAAACGCATCTAACCATACAACTTCATTGGTAATTTTTTTATTTTTAACTTTAAAATAAGGAGTTTCCAAAAAACCAAATTTATTTAACCGGGCATAACTTGCTAAAGTATTTACTAAACCAATATTAGGTCCTTCTGGAGTTTGAATTGGACAAATTCTACCATAATATGAAGGATGCACATCACGAACCTCAAATCCTGCCCTTTCCCTAACTAAACCACCCTGTCCTAATACTGAAATTTTTCTTTTGTTTTCTAATTCCGCTAATGGATTTACCTGTTCCATAAATTGTGACAAACTTGATGAGATAAAAAAGTCAGTGATAACTGTCATTAATACCTTACTATTAATAAGTTGAGCTGGCTGCAATGTTTGTTTATCAAGAACTGACATACGATCTTGAATAACGCGGTGCAATCTTGCTAATCCAACTCTCATTCTATTTTCTACTAATTCACCAACTGCTCTTAATCTTCTATTTCCTAAATGATCAATATCATCAGGTTCAGCTGAATCAGTATTATTTAATTTTATAATTTCTTTTACAATTGCTATTAAATCTTCTAAATCTAATAAACCACCTCTATTATTTTGTAAATTTAATCTTTGATTTAATTTATATCTACCAACCTTACCTAAATCATAACGATCTGGTCGTTTAAAAATTGCATCAACAAAAGATTTAGAAATTTCAGCTGTACCAAGTTCTCCTGGTCGCAATCTTTTATAAATTTCAAGATAAGAATCTAAAACCGTATGAGCGCCATCTTTTTTAAGAGTTTCTTCAATAAATTTTATTTTGCCATTATCAACATCTTTAAATGTTTTTAAAATTGCTTCATCTGATTCTAAACCAAATATTCTTAATAAATCAGTAACTGCAACTTTACGCTGACGATCAATTTTAACTCCAATAAATCCATCGGCTTCGGTATTAAATTCTAACCATGCCCCTCGATTTGGTATAACTTTAGCACCAAATAAATGTAAAGAACGTGCATTATCAGACAAAAAATATACGCCATAAGAACGAATTAATTGTGGTAATACAACTCTTTCAACACCGTTAATAATAAAAGTTCCTCTTTCTGTCATCATAGGAAAATCACCAAAAAATATTTCTTGTTTATATTCTTTTTTTGTTTCTTTATTAACTAATTTTAAATTAACCCTCCAAGCAGCTTCATAATTTAATCCTTTTTCTCTTGCCTGCATTTCAGTATATTTTGGAGCATCAAATTTATAATCCAAAAAATATAATTCAATATTTTTGGTGTTATAATCAATAATTGGCGATATCTCATCAAATAATTCTCTTATTCCTTGCTGCAATAACTGTTGATAAGAATTTAATTGTATTTCAATTAAATTTGGCTGTTCAAAAATTGGACCATTATATTTAGAAAATATTTTTGTTGTAGGCATATTAATTTTTATTTAAATATTTAGCAATATTTTTATTTTGTTCCGACAATGTTTTAGCAAAATAAGTTCCATTATTTGTTGCTAAATAAAACCAATAAGGAGATTGTTCTGGCTGTAATGCTGCTTTAATTGCATCTAATCCTGGATTAGAAACTGGCGTTGGCGGTAAGCCTAAATTATTATAAGTATTATAAACCGATTTCATTTGAAGATCTTTCTTTGTTAATTTTAAATTTTCACAATTTTGTATTTCTCCATTGCATTTTGCATAAGTTAATGTTGCATCAATTTGAATTGGTATTTTATTTTCTAATCTTTTATAAATAATTCCTGCTGCAATTTGTCGATCTTTAAAATTGCTTAATTCTTTTTCTAATATTGAAGCAACAATTAATTTATCATACCAATTTGTAATATTTTGTAATGATGGCCAAATTTTACTTTGAAAATTATCTAACAATTTATGTAAAACAACATCGGGTGAAGAATTAATATTAAAAAAATAAGTATCAGGAGATAAAAATCCTTCTAATGAATGAATATTATTTAAAAATTGATAAGATGAAGCTAAATTATTTAGATCATAATTTAAAAGACTACTGCTGCTATTTAATACCTGATTATTAATTAACAAAGTATTAATATCTTTTAACGTATATCCCTCAGGGATAACAACTTTTACTATATTATTTACTCCTTCCACTAATAAATTTACTATCTGCGGTATACTCATTGAAGTATTAAATACATAATTTCCTGGTTTAAATAATTGAGCTTTGCCACTAAGTAAAGAATAAATTTTAAAAACAGTAACTGATTTAATAACTTTATTACGAGATAAATCAGCACTAATATCTTTAAATGACTCTCCTTTAGCAATATTTATATTAATATTTTGAGGATTTGTCATATTACTTGGTTGTAAACCATAAAAAAAATAAGCAATAGCAATAATAAAAAAGATAGCAAGCAATAAGACACTTGCAAACCGTGTGCTAAATTTGCCTTTATTATAATCCAATTTTTATATATTCTACTATAACCAATAATAATGTCAATGTCAATAAACTTGAACCGCCATAACTAAAAAAAGGAAATGTAACTCCAGTTATTGGCAATAAACCTAAATTAGAGCCAACATTTAGAAAAAAATTTGCCATTAAAATTATTATTGTTCCTAAAACAATAAATTTTTCATAATTATTTTGCGCTAATTTACCAATTATGTTTATACGATAAATAATTAAGAATAATAAACCTAATAAAATTAAATCACCAATCAAACCCCATTGTTCAGTATAAGCAGCAAAAATAAAATCAGTTTGGGGTTCAGGTAAAAATTTTAAATTTACTTGTGTCCCATTACCAAATCCTTTACCAAACAATCCTCCGGAGCCAATTGCTATTTTTGATTGAATAACATTGTAATTAATGCCTAATGGATCATAATTAGGAAACAAAAAACCAATAATTCTGTTTTTTTGATATTGAGCCATATAAAAATTCCATAAAATAAAAAACGCAAACAAAAAAATTACAATAAAAAAAAGCAATTTTTTCCAATTAATTCCACTTAAAAATAAAAAACTTAACCATACGGACATAACAATTATTGCTGAACCCAAATCTGGCTGCAAAGCTATTAGTCCGGTTGGTATTAAAGTATAAATAAAAAATTTTATTATATTTTTTGTATCCCAAGCAATTATATATTTTTTAGAAAAAAGTGCAGCTAATAAAAAAATAATAGAAATTTTTGCCAGCTCTGCTGGTTCAAATTGAAATCCATAAAAAGAAAGCCAGCTTTTAGTTCCCCGTATAATTTTTGGTTGTAAAAAACTAATTAATAATAAAAAGTTACTTAATAAGTATAATCCATAATAAAACCATTTTTTAAAAATTAAAAATTTCCAATCAATTAATACCCCAAAAAACATAACTAAAATAGATAATATAATCCAAACTAATTGACGTTGAAAATAAATAAAATTAATACTATTTAAAGTAATTAAACTTAAACCTAAAATAAAAAACCAGGCGCAAATTAACAACCAATCTAATTTTTTCCATATTGCTAACATTAAAGTTTTTTAGCATAAACAATTACTTGAGTTTTATTTAAATCTAAACGATTTAATAAATCAGTACTTAATGGCACTGTTATATGAAAATCATTGCTTTGTAAACTACTAATATTATTGATAACAGTGTGATAAACAAATAAATTAGTATTAGCCGTGGTATTAATTATTGCTAAAATTTTAGCCCAAACATCAAAAGAATTTTGATTGACAACTTTACCACTAATTTCAACTGAATTTGTTGTTGTTGTATATTGAAGATTTTGTAATATAACATTAGGTTTTGATGATTGATCTGATAAAACCCAAGTAGTGGTCACAATTTGTAATGTTGCTTTGGCAACAAAATTATTACCGGTATTAAAAAGATCTAAATATTTTTGAGAACCAGCAGCAATAAAATCATTTCCATCTTGAGAATTAATTATATGTCCATTATTATCATAAAAACTAACAGTATAAACAAAATTTTGAGCATCAACATCGATATTATTATTACTAATTTGAACTAAAACTGCCTGATAAGAACCGTTATTTAATACTTTAATATTATTACTAATAGTTAATGGTTGAACATTTTTTATCACACAAGGTTCACAGGGTCCGCCGCAATCAACACCAGTTTCGCCTTGATTTTGAATATTATCAAAACAAGTTGCTGGTGTTTTCAAAAATGGATAAAGAAAAATATAACCAAGAAAAATCAAAATTAAAAAGAAAAACATTGAATAAATAAATTGTTTTGTTCCTCTACTCATATTTTTTTGCTGCTTTAATTATAAAACTAATTTCTTTAGAAATTAAACTTGCCCCCCCAACTAAAACCCCATTAATAAAACTTTGTGATAAAAATCCAACAATATTTTTAGAATTAACTGATCCACCATAAATAACGTTGATATTAAATTTAAATTGAGATTTTATAAACTTTGCTATTTGATTACTTTGGACAGGATCATCATTATAACCAGTACCAATTGCCCATAAAGGTTCATAAGCAATAAATAATTTATTAAAAAACTTTTTGTTTATGCCATCTAAATCTTTTTTTAATTGATAGTGAAGAAAATTAATTGTTGATTGAATTCCTTTTTTTCTTATTTTTATATTTTCACCAATACATAAAATAATATTTAAATTATGCTGTAATGCTGCTTTTATTTTTTTATTAATTAAAACATCATCCTCCCCAATTATGTTTCTTCTTTCTGAATGGCCAACAAGCACATACTTTACTCCCATATTTTTTAATTGAATTGGAGAAATTTCACCAGTATAAGCGCCTTGATCAAACCAAAAAACATCTTGCGCGCCAAACATAGATTTTTTTAAAATTTTACCTGCTAATGGTAAATAAATAAATGGAGGCAAAATAATAGTGTTAGGAGAATCTTGTATTTTTAATAATTTTAATGCTGCGGCTGATGATTGAGGATTCATTTTCCAATTAGCAATAACCAATTTCATATAAAAATTATATCATTTTTTAAAATTAGATAAAACTAAATATTAGAAAAGTAAGCTTTAAAATAAGCAAAAGCATACAAAAATGCTAATTTAAAAAATCCTATTTGTTTAAAACGACGCGGTGAACTTTTAATACGTAATGTTTGATCAAATTTTACTTCTCCAATTTTTCTACTTATGATCATTGCTAAAGTTGCATCGTCGCCCCAAAATTTTAATGGCGGGATTCCACCAATTTGATCCAATACTTTTTTAAAAACCGCAAAATTACCTCCAATAATTATTCCTGCTTTTTTTCTAAAAATAAAATGTAAAATTTTTGGTACAATTGGTAAAATATAATTACTATAAAAATATTCCAAATATTTTTGAGCACCTTTAAAACCATAATCATAAGGGCCAGAAACAGCAACAATATTTTTATTTTTTTGAAAAATTAAAATAATATTTTCTAAATAATTAAAAGGAGCAATTGAATCAGCATCAACAAATACTAAAATTTCTCCCCTGGCATTTTTATAACCAGTATTTCGGCAAATATTTGTGCCTTGTTGTTTTTCAACAATAACCTTATCAGCATAATTTAACCGTGCTAATTCAGCAGTTTTATCAATAGAATTATTATCAACAACAATTATTTCATAATCCTTACGAGAAATACTTTGATTATTTAAACTTTGTAATGTTGGAACAATATAATTTTCTTCATTGTAGGCAGGAATAATTATTGAAAGTTTCATAGATTGTTATTTATTTTATTATATTTTTTAATTGTTTTAAAAAACCAAAATATAACTAATACTAAAACTAATGCCATAATAAATAATTGTGTACGACTAAAAGTTGAAGCAAAATCTTGCCAATAAACACCTAAAATTTTGCCAATAATAACATAACCACCACTCCATGTTATTGCAGAAAAAATAACAGTGGTTAAAAAAACTTTTGGTTTTACACCAATAAAGCCAGCAGCAACAGAAATATAACCTCGCAAATAAGGAATTAAACGGCCAACATATATTTCCCATCGACTTTTATGAGAAATACGATAAGCAATTTTATGCAACATTTCTTTAGTTAAAGGAAACCATTTTTGCCGATGATCTAAAATATAACCACCCAAAAAATAAAAAATAAAAAATAAAATTGATGTCCCAATAAAATCAGCTGCAA
>JBMFLB010000011.1:0-17973 GCA_049971465.1 Minisyncoccia bacterium | reverse complement strand
CAGGAGGTGAAAAAACTTTAGTGGCAATTGCAGCATTATTTGCATTGATATCAATTAGCCCTCCGCCGTTTATTGTTCTTGATGAAATCGATGCGCCTTTAGATGAAGTTAATGCGCGTCATTTTGCTGATTTATTAAAAGAATTTTCAGCCAAAACTCAATTTATCATAATTACTCATAATCGCACAACAATGGAAGCAGCGCAGGCTCTTTATGGAATAACAATGGGAGATGATGGTGTTTCTACAGTATTATCAATAAAATTTGAAGATGTATGATAAAAAAATGATATAATTTATTTATATGAAGGTTATTGATTATATTAATAATTCTGAAAATAAAAAATTTGCTTTAGGACATTTTAATTTTTCAACTATTGATCAATTATGGGCGATTTTTAATGCTGCTAAAAAATTAAATACACCTATTTTAGTTGGCGTATCAGAAGGGGAAAGACATTTTATTGGTATAAAACAATGCGTTGCCTTGATAAAAAGTATAAGAGATGAATTTAATTTTCCAATTTTTTTAAACGCTGATCATACCCATTCATTAGAAGAAATTAAATTAGCAGCGCAAGCTGGTTTTGATTGTATTTTATGTGATGGTTCAGCTTTGAGTTTTGAAGAAAATATAAAAATGACTAAAGAAGCGGTTAAAATTGTAAAAGATATTAATCCTGAAATATTAGTAGAAGGAGAATTAGGATATATTGGTAGTGGTTCAGAAGTTTTTCAAACAATGCCGTCAGATATAAAGTTAGGAAAAGAATTTTTTACTAAACCAGAAGAAGCAGAACAATTTGTAAAAGAAACAAACATTGATTTATTTTCTCCAGCGGTTGGTTCAATTCATGGAATGTTTAAAAATCAACCAAATCCTAATTTAGCTATTGATTTAATAAGAGAAATTAAAAAAGCAACAAAAAAATTTTTAGTTTTACATGGTGGTTCAGGAGTTAGCAATTCTGATTTTATTCAGGCAATTGATGCTGGTATTAATATAATTCATATTAGTACGGAATTAAGATTGGCATGGAGAAATGGTATTGAAAATGAATTAATAAAAAATAAAAATGAAATTGCACCTTATAAATTATTAACAACATCATTGCAAGAAGTTGAAAAAGTTGTTGAAAATAGATTAAAATTATTTTTTAGAAATGGATTATAAAAATATTAAAAAAATTATTTTAGAAATTAGAGCAGGAACTGGTGGTGATGAAGCATCATTATTTGCTGGTGATTTAGCTCGTATGTATCAAAAATATGCTAATAAAAAAAATTGGGCTTTTCGTATTTTAGATTTTAGTCAAAGTTCTTTACATGGATATAAAACATTTGTTGCTGAAATTGAAGGGCAGGGTGTTTATGATTTATTAAAATATGAATCAGGAGTACATCGAGTACAAAGAATACCAGCAACAGAAAAATCAGGAAGAATTCATACATCAACAGCAGCAGTTGCAATTGTTCCTGAAGTTGAGGCAAAAGAAGTAAATATTAATCCTAAAGATTTGGAAATATCATTTTTTCGTTCTTCTGGCCCCGGTGGTCAAAATGTAAATAAAGTTGAAACTGCAGTAAGAATTAAACATTTGCCAACTGGTTTAGTTGTTTCTTCACAAAGCGAGCGTTCACAAAGCGCTAATAGAGAAAAAGCAATGGATATTTTAAGAGCAAAATTATTTGAGATGGAGCAATCTAAACTTACTAATAAAGTAAGTGGTTTGCGGCGCGAACAAATAGGTTCAATGGAAAGAGCAGAAAAAATTAGAACTTATAATTTCCCTCAAGATCGTATTACTGATCATAGAATTAATAAAAAATGGAGTAATATAGAAAAAATATTGGACGGTGATTTAGATCAAATTGTTTCTGCCTTTCATTAAAATTATTTTCTGGTTAAAGATAAAAATTCTAATACAATTAAAATAAGCCATCCAATTTGTAATATAAACCAGCCAATTGTTTGAATTATTTCTGCTTTTTTTGCTGAAGAAATAGAAAAATTTTCTGATAGCGTTGTATAAAGATTATTTAAGGAATTAATTTTATCTTTAATAATTTCACGCCATTCAGTTAATTTTAATTTTTTAGAAATTAAATCGTAAAATCGTGCCGAATACCAATCGCCAATTAATTTAATATCGCGTTCAATTGATTGAAATTGGTTAATAGCATCGGCTTGATAATGAATAATTTTTTTAAGATCAATTTCTAATTCTTTAGTTTTAAAAAATTTTTGATTTTCTAATTTTCTAATCAGCGTGCTAATATGTTGAAATTTTTCATCAAGTTTTCTATCTAAAATTCTGTATCGTAATAATTGTAGGTTTGCTATTTGAATTAATTCAATAGTTGAATCAAAGTCGCCATTAGGATCTAATAAAAAAGCACCATCCCAATCAACTAAAGCCAAATCATTTTTAGCATATTGTATTTTACTATTTAAAGTATAATTAATTTCTTCTTGGCTTAATTCATTATTTTCTGATTTTAGTAGTACAGCAATTTTATTATCATATTTTAAAAATTGTTTTAGATCGCCTTCATAATTAGAAATTGTATAAATAGAATATTGTTCACTAAATTCTTCACTGCCATTATATTCTTTAATAATTTTATAAGCAGCATCAATTAAATTATTTTTTATTATTAAAATATTATCATTAAAGATATTGTCAACAGTGATTAATGTTTCAACAATTAAAATATCATTAGGATAAACTTTAATTTTAAAAACATTTTTTTGTCCGTTAACTTCAATATTTTTTTCATTTAAAATTATTTGGGTAGGAATGGAATGATAAAAATAATGAGGATTGCTTTTAGAAGGATGAGTTTTTAAAATTTCTCCTCTAAAATTTTTCTCAATTTCACTTAATACAAAAGTTAAAATTTGCTGTTTCATTAAATTTATTATACAATAATGTTATTAAAAAAATGAAATTACAACCAAAAACTTTATTAATAATGGTAATTGTTTTAGTTATTATTGCTGCTGTTTTTGATTATCAACCTTTATGGGGGAAAATAAGTTCTGCTAATCCATGGCATTTGGGTTTAGATTTAGCTGGTGGGAGTTATCTTGTATATAATATTGATTTAAGTAAAGTTGCAATTAGCGATCAAGCATCAACAATAAATGGATTAAGGGATATGATTGAACGCCGGGTAAATTTATTTGGTGTTAGCGAACCACGAGTTTATACTGAACAAAGCGGCAATGAAACCCATTTAGTTGTTGAATTAGCTGGAATTAAAGATATTAATACAGCAATAAAGCAAATAGGTTTAACTCCTTATTTAGAATTTATGACTATTAGTACTACATCAGTTAATTCTAATAGTATTAGTTTGAATTCATTTAATTCATCTTCGTCTTCTAATACAACTAATTCAGCTAATTCAACTTCTTCTTTTAATGAATTACCATCGCCAATGTTGTTTGTTAATTCATCAACAGCAAATTATACATCAACAACAGAAAATAATGTTAATAACCAAACTTCTAATATCTTTTTTGTTCCAACTGGTTTAACTGGAAGATATTTAAAAAATGCTCAATTAAATTTTGATAATATAACGCGCAAGCCAGAAATTGATTTTTCATTAACAAGTGAAGGAGCAAAATTATTTGAACAATTGACAGCACAGTATATTAATAAGCCAATTTGTATTTTTATTGATAATAAACCAATCATAGAAAACAGCATTATTGATAGTTGTCCAACGGTTCAAAATGTTATTAGCGGTGGCAATGCAAGAATAACTGGTAATTTTTCTTTACAAACCGCTGAACAAATTGTAGAACGTTTTAATGCTGGAGCATTGCCGGCACCAATAACTTTAATCAATCAGCAAACTATTAGTCCTGAGCTTGGAATTGATTCTTTTAAAAATTCAATTATTGCTGGTATTGTTGGAACATTAGCAGTGATGTTATTTATGATGCTTTATTATCGGAAATTAGGATTAGGTATTTTTGCTGTTATTGCTTTAATAATGTATATTATTTTAACTTTGGCATTATTTAAAATAATTTCTATTACTATTACTTTGGCCGGTATTGCTGGATTTATTTTATCAATTGGCATGGCAGTAGATGCTAATATTTTAGTATTTGAAAGAACAAAAGAAGAACTAAAAAGAGGATTGCCAGTAAAATCAGCAATAGAAGAAGGTTTTAAGCGCGCTTGGTCTTCTATTCGTGATTCTAATATTAGTACAATGATAACTTCTTTTATTTTATTTTATTTTACTTCTAGTTTTATTAAAGGTTTTGCTTTTTCTTTGTTTTTAGGAGTAATTGTAAGCATGTTTAGCGCAATTACAATAACAAGAACCTTATTAAGAGTGTTTGTAGCTAAAGAATAAAATTATAAAATATTTTTTGATTTTTGTGAACAATTTTTGTGGATTGTTTAGTGTATAATTTTGTATTAAAAATTTTTATAATTAACGAAAGGTCAAAAAATTTTATAAATTATGTCTGATAAAAAAGCACAAGTGGTTGTAAATAAAAAAGCAAACAAAAAAGGAATAGTACTTAAAAGATTTTTTACTAAAAAAGATATTCATCCTTTTAATGAGGTTAAATGGGTTAGGCGTGATTCTCGTGTCGGACATTTTGAACAAAAGGATGTTGAGTTTCCTGATTTTTGGTCTGAAAATGCTGTTAATATAACAGCTTCTAAATACTTTCGAGGCCAATTAGGAAAACCGGAACGAGAATCAAGCTTAAAACAAATGATTTCTCGGGTAGTAAAAACATTACGAAAGTGGGGTGAAGATGGAAATTATTTTGATAGCAAAAACCAAGCGCAAATTTTTGAAGATGAATTAACTCATTTGCTTTTGTATCAAAAAGCAAGTTTTAATAGTCCGGTTTGGTTTAATGTTGGTGTAAAAGATAATCCGCAATGTTCTGCTTGTTTTATTTTGTCAGTTGATGATGATATGAATTCAATTTTGGATTGGATAAAAACCGAAGGAATAATTTTTAAAGGTGGATCAGGAACAGGAATTAATTTATCAAACTTACGATCAAAATTTGAACCATTGTCTGGTGGCGGTTATGCTTCGGGTCCGGTTTCTTTTATGCGTGGTGCTGATGCCGTAGCTGGGATGATTAAATCTGGTGGCACAACACGTCGCGCAGCAAAAATGGTTATATTAAATATTGATCATCCTGATATTATGGATTTTATTCGTACTAAAGCTGATGAAGAAAAAAAGATTAAAGCATTAATTGCAGCAGGATATGATATGAGTGATTTAAATAATGAAGCTTGGTATTCAATTCAATATCAAAATGCAAATAATTCAGTTAGAGTTACGGATGAGTTTATGAATGCAGTTATAAATGATGCTGAATGGCATACCAGAGCAGTAAAAACAAAGGAAATAGTTAAAACCTATAAAGCAAAAGATTTATTAAATGAAATTGCTCAAGCTACTTGGGAATGCGGAGATCCTGGCTTACAATTTGATACAACTATTAATGAATGGAATACTTGTCCTAATTCAGGTAGAATTAATGCTTCTAATCCTTGCAGTGAATATATGCACTTAGATAATACTGCTTGTAATTTAGCATCAATTAATTTAATTAAGTTTTTAAAAGATGATGATAGTTTTGATGTTGAAGCATTTAAACAAGCAGTTAAAATTTTTATTTTAGCGCAGGAAATTATAGTTTATGGTTCTGGCTATCCAACAAAACAAATTACAGAAAATGCAAAAAAATTTAGAGAGCTTGGTTTAGGATTTTCTAATTTAGGTGCATTGTTAATGCTTAATGGTTTTGCTTATGATTCAGACGAGGCGCGGGCTTTAGCTGGAGCAATTGCATCATTAATGTCTGGTCAAGCTTATAAAGTATCAGCTGAAATTGCATCAAAGGTTGGAGCATTTGATGCTTATGAAATTAATAAAGAGCCAATGTTAAATGTTATAAAAAAACATTTAGATGCATCATATAAAATAGATGATACAAAAATTTTTGATAAAAAATTATTACAAGAAGCAAGAAAAGTTTGGCAGCAAGCATTGGAGTTGGGTAAAAAATTTGGTTATAGAAATTCACAAGTAAGTGTTATTGCTCCAACTGGAACGATTTCTTTTATGATGGATTGTGCAACAACTGGAGTTGAACCTGAATTTTCTTTAATAAAATATAAACAATTGGTTGGTGGTGGATTTATGAAATTAGTAAATCCAATTATACCAAAGGCATTAGAAAAATTAGGATATTCTGAAAAAGAAATAAGGGCAATTACTGAGTATATTACTGAAAATGGAATTATTGAAAATGCGCCATACATAAAAGAACAACATATTAGTATTTTTGATTGTGCGGTAAAACCAGCTAATGGTTCAAGAGTTATTTCTTGGCAGGGGCATGTAAAAATGGTTGCTGCAATTCAACCATTTATTTCGGGGGCAATTTCTAAAACATTTAATATGCCTAATGAGGTGACAAAAGAAGAAATTGCTGATGCTTATATTACTGCTTGGAAATTGGGGGTAAAGGCGTTTGCTGTTTATCGTGATGGTTCAAAAGCAACCCAGCCATTAGTTACATCAGATAAAAACAAAAAAGAAGAAGACAAAAATGAAAACATATTGAATCAATTTGATGTTAAACGCAGACATTTACCTGTTACTAGAAAATCATTTACTCATAAATTTGTTGTTGCTGGACATGAAGGTTATTTAACTTATAGTTTATTTGAAGATGGAACATTAGCGGAAATATTTATTAGAATGGCAAAACAAGGTAGTACTTTGGCGGGTTTACTTGATTCATTTTCAATTGTTGTTTCAATTGCTTTACAATATGGAGTTCCATTTAAAAATTTAGCACAAAAATTTATTCATAGTAGATTTGAACCTTCTGGTTATACCAATAATACAAAAATTTTTGTTGCCACTAGTATTTTAGATTATATTTTTAAATATCTTGCTTATGAATTATTAACCGAAGATGATTTATTTGATTTAGGATTGATGCATATTGATGAAAATAATAAACAAAATGATAAAGAAACTAAATTATTAAATGAAAATCAATCAACAACAGTTCAAAATATTATTGACAATAATAAGGTTAAAGTTACTTTGCAATCAAAAACAGAAGGGGAGTATAGACCAATTTTAAATGGGGTAGAATTAAAAAATGGTTTTGTTGAGGCCGGTACTGTGTGTCCAAGGTGTGGAGGTATAATGGTCCAAAGCGGTTCTTGCTATACTTGTTTGGAATGTGGAGAAACAACTGGCGGCTGTCAATAATTTAATTGCTTTAAAAAATTAAATTTTGCAATATTCAAACATTTTAAGCATTTCTTTTAAAGTAATTGTTGCAACTCCGCATACTTTATCAGCAGCACCATAATAGACAAAAATTTTATCTTTTATTAAAACTGCGCTGCAAGGAAATACAACATTAGGAACTTCTCCAATTTTTTCATAATTTTTTTCTGGTTCAAATACAGGATAATCAGTACGTGCAATAATATCCAAAGGATTTTTTAAAGAAATTAATACTGCTCCAACTCGATAGACATGATCATCTTCAGAAACACCATGATAAAATAATATCCATCCCCTTTTTGTTTTTATTGGTGGAGCAGCTGCGCCAACTTTTAATGAATCCCACCATCCTTGTCGCGGCATAATCCAACGATACTCTTCTAAAAATTGATTTGGTTTAAAATTTAATGATGAATGAAATGATAAATCAATATCAGTGCCAGTGCGATGAATAATAACATATTTATTATTAATTTTTTCTGGAAACATCATTGCATCTTTATCGTCAATATTAGGTGGGGAAATTAATATTGGTTTACTCCATTTATTCCATTGATAGTTTAAAAAATCTGATACTTTTATTGATGTTAATGCAACGCGAGGAGGATTTTTGCCGTCATAAGCAGTATAAAACATATAAATTTTATTTTTTATTTTTATTAATCGAGGATCTTCAACGCCAGAATTAACATTAGGTATAAGTTTTTGTTCAAATGGTTCTCGCGGCACATAAACTGGTTGAGGATGGCGGTAATTAATATGAATACCATCTAAACTATTAGCATAGCCAAAAACCGAAGTATTATCTTGAGACATTGCCCGATAGATAATATGAACTTTATTGTTTAAAAATATTGCGCCGGGATTAAAAGTTAATTTTGATTCCCAAGAATTGCTGGCAATTGGTTGAATGATAGGATTTTCTTTAGCGCGTTTTAAAAATTGTAAACTTATTTTTTTAGTAATAAATTTTTTTAAAAATAATGGGGCATTTATTTTTACTAAAGAACAAGTGGTATCAGCAGCGCCATAATATAAATAAATTTTATTTTTGTGTATTATTGCTCCGGAAGGGAAAATGGTATTTGGTGTTAAGCCATATTTTTCATAATATTCTTCTGGAATTAAAATTGGATAATCGGTTTTCCCAATAATATTTTTTGGATTTTTTAAATCTAACAATACTGCTTGAATACTAAATAATTTTTGTGAAGAAAAATAATTTTTTATATAAGCATAAAACAATAACCAGCCGTATTTTGTTTTAATTGGTGGTGTTCCTGATTCAATGTGGTCTTGATTAGAATGGGGTAGTGGTAAAATATATTTATTATATTCTTGATACCATTTATTCCAAAAATCTTTTGACCACAGATCTGTTTCTTTATCAAATGGAACAATACAAATATTAGCTGGTGGTTTATCAGTATTAATTGTTAAAATTGCCCAAATTTTTCCATTTATTTTTTCTGGAAATAATGACATTGCTTTAGCATTGAATGGAGTAATATGATGTTTTTCTGAAATTGTTTTTAAGTCATTACTAATTGCTAATCCAACAGTTATATTTTGGGCTTGGGGTGGCCAGGACGATAAAGCAGTATAGAAAATAAAATAGCGGTTATTAAATTTAGTAATTCTTGGATCTTCACAGCCAAATTTTTCCCAATCTTTTTCTGGGGTAATTAATTTTTTTTCTTGATAAAAATGAATACCATCAGTGCTTTTTGCAATTCCTATTTCTGACATTGATGGCTGAATAGAATGAACAGTTTCATGATAATGAGGAAATGATATTGCGCGGTAAACAAGAAAAATGTTTTTATCTTTTTTAATTGGACAACCATTAAATGTTGCAACACCTTCCCATGATTTATTTTTATTAGGATAAAGTATTGGATTGTGTTTATACCTTTCAATGATCATTTATATTTAGTTATAATTTGAGAATATTTTGCTAAAGAAATATATTTTGATTGTTGTAATGCTTGTAATAATTCTTGTAATTTTATATAAGCAACAGAAACATAATTATCAGCAGAACCATAATAAACAAATAAATTATTATTTTTTATAACCGCTCCAGTGACATAAACAACTCCCTTTTTATAGCCATTATTTTCATAAGGAGCAGTTGGTTCTAATAAAGGATTAATAGAACGATATAATATAATTTCTGGATTATTTTTATCTAAAATCATTGCGCCAACTTTATATTTACCTGGATCATTTTTGTCCATTGCTTGATAAAATAATAACCATCCCAATTTTGTTTTTAATGGCGGCGCTCCTGCACCTCGAACCCAATTATCCCAATAGGTTTGTCTTGATGGGCAAAATCCATCATAATAGCTTGTTATATATTCTTGCGGTTGAAAATTTAAAGAATCGCGATAGGCTATTTGAATATTAGGACTAATACTTGTTAATATTGCATATTTATTATGAATTTTTTCAGGAAAGATAACCCAGTTTTTATGTATCTCATTGGGAGGAGAAATTAATTGAGGAGTAGACCATTTCCAATTTTTATTTAAAAAATCATTTAATTTAATAGAACTTAAACCAACTCTTAAACCATTATCACAAGCAGTATAAGTCATATAAAGAGTATCTTCATTATTAATTTGTACAATGCGAGGATCTTCAGCGCCGCCAAAACTTCCTCCGGATAAATATGAATAAATAGTATATAGCTTATGGTTAGTGGTGTAATGTTCAAAAACAGGATAATTAAGTCTTTGATCAATATGAAAACCATCTTGAGAATGAGCATAACCTAATCGAGAAATTCCATCAGTTCCTATTGCTCGGTATAAAAAATGAATTGAATTGTTTAATAAAATTGCTGCTGGATTAAATGTTTGCCATGCTTCCCAATTATTTTGCTGTGATGGAGTAATAATTGGATTTTGTTCATATTTATGCAAAACAATTTTTTTTGTTTTTGGTTTTGTTAATTTTGTTTGTCTAGTTGTTTTTTTTATTTTTTTAGCAGTGGTTTGTTTTTTCTTTTTAAGAGCATGCGATTTTATTAGATTTTTTTTATTTTGATTGGATTTAGAAGATGTATGTTTTTTAGTAGATGGCATTTATATTACTTATATTATAACATATATTATAATAAAAGTATTTAATGGTAAAAAAATTCCAACGCACTAAAGAAAATTTTATTTGTGAAAAATGTGGTTTTGTTATGAAAGGTAATGGCTATACCAATCATTGTAGTAATTGTCTTTGGAGTAAACACGTTGATTTAAATCCTGGTGATCGCCAGTCAAATTGTAATGGTCTTATGGAGCCAATAGGTATTGAAATCAAGAGGGGTCAATATATTATTTTGCATCATTGTATAAAATGTGGTGTTAAAAAAAGAAATAAAGCATCAAGGGATGATAATATTAGTATTTTTTTAAAAAAATAAATAGTAACAAATCTTTTAATTTTAAGTTTATATTATTCTATAGCTCCGGTGGCAGGATTCGAACCTGCGACCATCTCCTTAACAGGGAGCCGCTCTACCGCTGAGCTACACCGGAATATTTCTATTATAAACAAAAAATTATTTTAGTGCAATATTTATTGATTTTTATTTATAAATAAACTATAATTTTAATAGGCAAGTTGGAGATTTATAGTAAGTAATATATATTACCTATAGTCTTTTAATATAAAGGTTGTAAAAATTAAAAATAATATGAAAGGTTATGTTATAAATTTAGAAAAAGAAACCCAAGATAATGAAAATTATCGTAAGGTTTTATATACAGCAAAAAATAGCCAATTAGTATTAATGAAATGGAATAAGATTAGTTAAAATACTTTTGTAATTTTTTATTTTTTAAATTAAACTACATTATGTAAAGGTCGATAATCTTTTTATAAAATATGAAAAAATTGATTCCGATTTTAATGGTCATTTCTGTTTTGGTGGCTGGTATGTCAGTGGAGGCTCAATCTACGTCAACTGCCACTTCTACGGGTGTTGCAAAAACAGTAACTCATAAGATGCCAATTGTAGTTGAAATTAATAACTCTGGTCACGTTCTTTTAAGAGGAACGGTTAGCGCGGTAAATAGTAATTCATTAAATGTTAAAAGTTGGGGCGGTGAATGGACAATAAATGTTAATGATAATACAAAATTAGAACCAAAGACAGGTTTATCATCTTTTAATGTTGGCGATGAGGTTGGTGTACAGGGAGTTGTTGACAATAATAATGCTTGGACAATAAATGCAAATTTGGTAAGAGATTGGTCATATGTTCAACAAGCTGTTCGGGGATTAAGACATAATCAAAAAGAAGTTCAGCGGTTTATGAAAGCAGAAATGCCGAGAATATATGTAGGTACAGCAAGCGCAGTAAGTTCAAGTTCTTTGACTTTAACTACAAAAAAAGGTGATAGTTACACTGTAATGTTAAATTCAAACGCTAAAGTATTAAACAAAAATTGGTCAGCAATTAGTTTTTCTCAAATTCAAGATGGCAATACAGTAAGGGTGTTTGGAACTTTATCTGGTAATATAATTTCTGCTTCAGTAGTAAGAGATATATCATTATAGGATAATACAATATAAAATTTAAACTATTATGAATCCGTTCGCAATGAACGGATTTATATTTATCTAAATAAATGTTATTATTTAATCAAAGTGATATAGATGACAATAGGTTTAGTAGTTTGTTTAATTGTTATTAGCGGCTATTTTAGTAATTTTTTAAATTGGAAATTTTTGAATTACAAATTAGTAAAATTATCATATTATTTTGGTACTTTGATTCATGAATCATCACATTTAATAATGTGTTTATTAAGTGGGGCAAAAGTTATTGAATTTA
Source organism: Minisyncoccia bacterium (assembly GCA_049971465.1). Lineage (GTDB taxonomy): Bacteria > Patescibacteriota > Minisyncoccia > UBA6257 > GWB1-50-10 > JBMFLB01. The sequence continues at coordinate 5,817 of JBMFLB010000011.1, read as the reverse complement.
AAGTTTTTAATTCAGCTCCTTATGTTCGTTATCAAAAACCAAAATTTCCTTTTATTAGTAATGTGTTAATTTCTTTAGCGCCAATTGGTGGTGGTTTATTTTTTTTATGGTTTTTAAATTATTATATTTTTTCCGGGCAATTATTAATGTATCAAATCGTAAAATTTAATGATTTATTGTTAGTTCCCTGGTCTTTTTTAACTAATTTGAATTTTTTTCAAATTAAAACCTGGTTATTGATATTTTTGTTTTTAAATATTGGCGCAATTATTAGTCCGTCTACGCGTGATTTAAAAAATATGTGGTTAGGATTATTAATTTTATTGTTTATTCATGCGGCAGTAATAGTAAATTTAGGATTGATTGCTTTAGGATTTATTATCATAAATATTTATTTACAAATTATATTAATTTTTTTGATAAATATAATTAAATTTGTATTTTCTTGATTTTTATAAATTTGAATGAACAATTAATTTTTATTTGTTTTTTAAATATATTTAAGATAGAATAAACGTATGAATTTAAATTGGAATTATTTAAGTGTTTTATTAAAAACTACAGCAATTATTATAATTTTTGGCATCATTGGTTATTTTATAGCAAATTTTTTAAGAAGTTTTATTAGAAAAATTTTTATAAAGGATATTTTTAAAAAGGAAATAGTAACTTTTGTGTCAGATGTTATTTTTTATTTAGTATTTCTTGGCAGCATCATTGTTGGTTTTAAAGTTGTTGGTGTAGATGTAAATGCTATTTTAGCAGGTTTGGGATTGGGTAGTTTTATTTTGGGTTTAGCATTAAAAGATATTATTTCTAGTTTTGTAAATGGCATATTTATTTTAAGTACAAAAACGTTTCAAATCGGAGATTTTGTGCAAATTGGTGATAAAAAAGGTACAGTTAAATCAATTAATTTGCGTTATACAGTATTAATTGACGACAGTAATAATAAAACTATTATTTTAATACCAAATAGTTTAGTGTCAAATTCTGTTTTTGTTATTAGTAAAAAACAATAAAATGGATAAAATAAATTTGTTTTTAGAGAAATTTGGCCAAAAAATTAAAAGTGAAATTTTAATTTTTTCATTAGCTGTTATTATTATTTTAACTATCGTCAATGATAATTTTTCACGGTTGATAATTGCAATAATTTATTTTTTAGCATTAATTGGTTATATTATTTTAAAAGTAAATAAAACTAATAAATCATTAACCAATAAAAGTGAATTAAATCAAAAGATATAATTTTAAATATGAAAAAATATTTGCTTATCTTAATAATTTTTTTTATTTTAGGTATTGGTTTTTTATTTTATCAATTATATTTTAGTACCGCAATTATTAACAAACATTTTTATAAATCTTTAGATGATTATGAATTAAATATAAATTATCCTTTTATTCCCAATTATAAATTTCAATATTTTGATAATTTGATTATAAAAGATGTTATTAATAGCAATGTTTTTAATTTTCAAAATAATTTAAAATCATTTTCATTGCGTAATAGTACTTCAGGAATAAAAAGTTATTTAACAATAAATTATAAAGTAATTGAAGCAACCAGTAGTTTTATTGGTGTTTTATTTGATTTAGAAACATATATTGCTGGTACACCGCACCCATTTGATTATTATGATGTTTTAAATTTTGATTTAAATTCTAATAAAAAATTGCAATTGTCAGATTTATTTGTTGCACCAAGCAGTTACTTACAAAAAATTTCTGATTTTGCTGCAAAAGATATTATTCAGCAAATTAAACAAGGTAAGTATGATTCAAGTGAAGGTTATATCAAAAGTTGTAATTGTCTTTCTCCTGTTCTTGATAATTTTAAAAATTTTATTATTAATAAATCGGGGTTAAGTTTTTATTTTCCTGTTTATGTTTTAGGACCATATGCCGCTGGTCCTGCTCAAATCAATATTCCCTGGTTGTATTTAAATGATGTATTAAATTCAAATACTAAAGATTTAATACAAAAATTGTAAGATAATATGGATGAAAATATTAATGTTTTAACAACAACTAAATATGTAATTGATAATGCTCAATTTGTTAAATTAAATTTAAGTCGTTTAGATATAATAAGTAAAATTGTTGAAAATCGTTTACAACAAGGTTTACAGTCAGCGGAAGAAAGTTTTGGTGTAAGTAAAAATTTAACTTTTGATACTCAATTGGTATTTATTGAAGATGTAGTTAATTTTTGTTTTTGGTCTAAAAAAAATGAACCTCGTTGGGAAATAGAATTTCATGGTAAAAATATTGGTGGGTATTATGGGCTGGTTAATGCATTAGTAAGAGCGATAGAAAATAATATTCCTATTTTAGATGCAAATTATTTAATGAATTTAAATCAACAAAAAATTTCTGATATTTTTAAAAGTTCTAATGGTATTGAAATACCATTATTAAATAAAAGATTGGATAATTTGATTGAAGCCGGCCGTGTTTTACAACAAAAATTTGGTGGTTTGTTTTTAAATGTTATTCAAGAAGCAAATTTTGATGCCTTAAAATTAGTCCAATTAATTTTTGATAATTTTTCTTCGTTTCAAGATACAGCTGAATATAAAGGTAAAAAAATTTATTTTTTAAAAAGAGCGCAAATTGTTGCTAATGATATTGTTTATTTACAGCAAAAATATAATTTTAATCTTACTAATATTGATAAATTAACTGCTTTTGCTGATTATAAAATACCTCAAATTTTAAGACATTTTGGTTTATTGGTTTATTCTGATGATTTAGCTTATAAAGTTGATAATTATATTGAAATACCAGCAGGCAGTGAATATGAAATAGAAATACGAGCTGCTTCTATTTGGGGCGTTGAGTTTATAAAACAATATTTAAAGAATAAATATTTATCTACTCAAATTGATAATGCAATTTGGTTAATTAGCCAAGATCAAAATGGTTTAGAACCGTTTCATCGAACATTAACTTATTTTTATTAAAAATTACATATAAATTTATATCTTGACAATTTGTTATAAATATTTATAATTTTTTTTGGAAAAAGGTCGTAAGTTTTTATAAAAATTATGGCTATAATTCCTTGGAAACCATTTAATGATTTAGATTTAGAAAGATTTTTTGATGATGAATTTTTATCTACGTTGTCCCCATTTAGAAATGAGCCAGCAATAGATTTGTATGAAACCGATAAAGATGTTGTTGCTGAAGTGAATGTCCCTGGCATTGATCCGGAAAAAATAAATGTATCAGTTGAAGATCAGGTTTTAAGAATTAGTGGCCATATTGAGGATAAAAAAGAGGAAAAAGAAAAAGGTTATTGGAGAAAAGAAATAAAACGTGGCATGTTTGAAAGAGCAATAAGATTGCCTGTGCCAATTAAAGAAGACGCAATTGATGCAACCTATGATAATGGAATTTTAAAAATAGTAATGCCAAAATTATCAGCTAAAACAAAAAATATACAAATAAAAGTAAAAAAGTAAGCAATTAAAGTTATTAGATTTGATTTTTTCTAAAAATAGTTTAAATTGATAATATAATAAAGCAGCAAAGGTCGTTAAAAAATAATTATATGTCAGATCAAAATAATATCCCAGAAATTGGCAGCGGAAAAACAGCATTTTTAAAGACTTGGTGGTTTTGGACTATTGTTGTGTTGGTTGTTTTAGTGATTGTTGTGAAATTAGTTGGCGTTAATTCATCTGTTGATACAACTAACACAGATAACAATGGTGTTTTACAGCAAAATACTGAGGCGGTACCAGGACCAATTAATCCAAGTACGTCATCTGATAATGTTATTGGGACTTCTTCAGCAACAACATCAAATGTTAATCAATAGTTGATTTAAAATATATTAAGGAAACCGGTTTACAGCCGGTTTCTTTTGTTTTTGTTTTTGTTTATTATTTAATATATAATTTTAAAATGAATGTAAAATTATTAGAATTATTAAAAAATAAAAGAAAAGAAATTGCGCAAAGAGAAAATATAGAAATTTATAAAGTTTTTTCCAATGCTACTTTAGAAGCAACGGCTGAAGCTGAACCAAAAAATAAAAATGATTTATTAAAAATTAAGGGATGGGGGAAGAAAAAAATTGAAAAGTATGGTGATGAAATTTTAGCAATTATTAATAATACTGAATTTATTACTAAAATTTTTTCTGTTAGTTCATTATTAGAAAGCGCAAATTATATTTTGCAAAGTCAAATTGGTAGGATAAAAGTAGAAGGAGAAATAAGTGATATAAATTTACGTTCTAATTTTAATGGCATTAATTATTATTTTAGTTTAAAAGATATTGATCAAGAAGGATATGGCGTAAATTGTTTTGTAAGTTCTTATACCAGTCAAAGATTTCAACATTTAATTGAAGATGGTTTGCGAGTAATTGTAACTGGTCATTTATCAATTTGGAAAAGTGGAAAGTTTGAATTTATGGTTGAAACAATTGAACCAGTTGGGGAAGGCGCAATTAAAAAGGCATTTGAAGCTTTAAAGAAAAAATTAGAACAAAAAGGATATTTTGATATTAAAAGAAAAAGAGCATTACCATTAATTATTCAAGATATTGGGTTAATAACATCAGCGCAGGGCGATGCAATTAATGATTTTTTATCAAATGTTGGTAATTATGGTTTTAATATAAAATTTTTAGATGTAAGAGTAGAAGGAGATTATGCAGAAGATTACATTGTATCGGCAATTAATTGGTTTAATAAAAATATGCCGTCATTAGATGTTTTGGTTTTAATTAGGGGCGGGGGGAGTTTAGAAAGTTTAAATACTTTTAATTCAGAAAGAATTGCTGATGCAATTGTGACATCAAGAATACCTATTATCACTGGCATTGGGCATGAAAAAGATGAAACAATTGCTGGTTATGTTTCTGATCTAAATTTGACTAGTCCAACCGCTGTTGGAAATTTTATTAAGCAAACCAGAGAAAAATTAATAGATAGTGTGGCTATAAATTTAAATAATTTATTAACTGCTACTGAAAAAATTTTATTTAATACCAATGTAACAATTGATAATTTTATTCAAAGAATAAATATTGCTTTAAATAATATTTTTTCTAATTTTTATAAATTGGAAAATATTTTCATTCAAAAAATAAATATTGTTTTTAATAACATAATTAAATTTAAAAATGTTGTTGATATTTTTGAAAATAGTTTATTTAATTCTTTTAATAATAATTTGACTATAATGTTAAATAAAATAAATTTATTAAATGCTCAATTATTAGAATTAAACCCCCAATCTATACTTCAAAGAGGATATAGTATAATATATAGTAGAGATGGAAAAATAATTAAAGATATTAATGTCGTAAAAATTAATCAGGATATTTTAATTAAATTATATAAAGGTCAAATAGAATCGCAGGTTAAAAAAGTAATCAACGATGGACAATAAATATAGCCTAAAAGATGCCTTAAAAAAATTGGAATTAATTGTTAATGATTTAAGTAAAAAAGATGTTGATATTGATGAGGGTCTTGATAAATTTAAACAAGGCGTAGAATTAGTAAAATTTTGTCGTCAGGAATTGCAAAAAGCAGAAAACGAATTCGAAAAAATAAAAGCAGAATTAGAAAATAATTTAGAAGTTAATTTAGAAAATGATGATAAAAATTTAGATTGGGATAATTAACTTAAAATTTTTGGTAAATAAATTGAAAAAATGAAAAATAAATTATTAATTATTTTTTTGATTATTACTTTTGCAATTAGTTTATATTTTATCTTTAAAAATCAACATAATATTGTTATTAATCATCCGATTCAAAATAACACTTTGGTATCAACATTATCATC
>JBMFLB010000010.1:0-18616 GCA_049971465.1 Minisyncoccia bacterium | reverse complement strand
ATAATATACATTAAATCGCGTCTGCTTTGAGTTTTTAAAAACGATCTAATAATTGCTGTCATTGAACACGATAATAAACTTGACCAATAATTGGCGCTTCATACGCCCCCGACTGTGTTTTATTAATTGTAACATGATTTACAATAACTAAATAATTAAATTGATTTAAATCATTAATAAAAGCAATAATATCAGTTAATGCACCACTAACATTAGCAGTAAAATTCATAACATTAATTCCACTTTTATCAGTTGCACCTTCACCATTATAAGAAAAACCATATCCCAAATGATGACGACTTGCTACTGCTTGTAAATCAGTAGCAAAATTTAATAAACCATCTTTAGTTGGGATATAATTTTGTAAAACATTTAAATATTGTTTCGCCTGTTCATATTGGGTCACTAAATCTCCAAGATGTTGAATTGACGCTGATTGTTGATTTATTATTATATTATCATTCCTAATTTTTGCAGAATAATTAGATATTTGTTTACCAAAAAATAAAAATCCAAAAATTAAAGCGCTTATAATAATAAATGATATAATTAATTCAAAATAAAATTGTTTAACTAAAGAATTCATTTATTTTATTATATCAAACAATGAAAAGTACAACAATTATAAAATCAATCAATAAAAATAATGAAAATTTTCCTCAATTATTAAAAACTATTTCTGATTGCCCTAATACTATTTATTTTTTAGGTAATTTGCCAAATAATAAAATACCGCTGATTGCAATTGTTGGAACAAGAAAAGCAAGTTATCAAGGCAAAATAATTGCTAAAAAATTAGCGCAAGAATTAAGCACTGCTGGATTTATTATTGTAAGCGGTTTAGCATTAGGTATAGATAAAACAGCTCATGAAGGTGCATTATTAGGTCCTAATCCAACTATTGCAGTTTTAGCTAATGGATTAGATAAAATTTATCCCTCTAGCCATACTAATTTAGCAATGGAAATTTTAAATAAAAATGGTTGCATTATTTCAGAATATCCAGAAAAAACTCCACCACTGCCCCATCAATTTTTAGCAAGAAATAGAATTATCAGTGGTTTATCAATTGCAACTATTGTAGTAGAAGCACCAATTCATTCTGGTTCCTTGGTCACAGCAAAATATGCTTTAGATCAAGGCCGCGAAGTTTTTGTTGTGCCCGGATCTATTTTAGAAGCAAATTATGCTGGTTCTAATTTATTATTAAGATTTGGCGCGCGAATTATAACACAATCACAAGATGTTATTGAAGATTTACAAAATATTTTACAAAATTATAATTTTAATATTCAAAACTTAAATGATCAAACAACTATAAATAATGAACAAAACATTATATTAAATGCTATTACAAATAATAAAACACCATTGACCATTGACAAAATAATCCAAATTACTAAACTAGAACCTCAAATAGTCAGCACAACAATAACAATACTTTTATTAGAAAACAAAATTAAAGAAACGCCACAAGGTTTTACAATCTAATGAATAAATTAATTATTGTTGAATCACCAACCAAGGCTAAAACAATCAGCAAATTTATTGGTGATGATTATAAAATTTTATCATCTTATGGCCACATCAGAGATTTACCTAAAAGTAAATTAGGTATTGATATTGAACACAACTTTGAACCGCAATATATTATACCAACAAAAGCACGAAAAATAGTTTCACAATTAAAAAACGAAACAAAAAAAGCAGAAAAAATTATTTTAGCATCAGACGAAGATCGTGAAGGTGAAGCAATTGCTTTTCATTTATCACAAATTTTAAATCATAATAACAATAAAAAAATTGAACGCATTGCTTTTCATGAAATAACTCCGGCGGCAATCCAACAAGCATTAAAAAATCCAAGGTCTATTAATATGAATTTAGTAAATGCCCAACAAGGAAGAAGAATTTTAGATCGTTTGGTTGGATACAAATTATCGCCATTTTTATGGAAAAAAATTGCCCGCGGATTATCAGCCGGAAGAGTTCAATCAGTAGCTTTAAAATTAATTGTTGAAAGAGAACAAGAAATTAAAAATTTTATCGCCCAAACTTATTACACTATTGAAACAACTTTACAAAAAGAAACAACTCAACAATTTATTGCGCAATTAAATAAAATTAATAATAAACCAATAGAAAAACCAGGATTAACAAATAAAGAATATGTAATTGCAATAAAAAAAGAATTAGAAAATGCTCATTATCAAATTAAAAACATTGATGTAAAAGAAATTAAAAAAAATGCATTGCCACCATTTACCACAAGCACATTACAACAAGAAGCTTTTAAAGCATTTAAATATAGTTCTAAACAAACAATGATAATTGCCCAACATTTATATGAATTAGGCTATATAACCTATATGAGAACAGATTCAGTAAATATTGCTCCGGAAGCATTGCAAGCAGCACAAAAATGGATAAAAGAAAATTTAAATCAAAACTATTGGACAACACCGCAAACATTTAAAATCAAATCAAAATTAGCCCAAGAAGCACATGAAGCAATAAGACCAACTGATGTATTTTTAACTCCGGAAATTTTTAAAACAAAAACTTCGGACACTAAAGAACAAAAAATATATTCTTTAATTTGGAAAAGATTTATTGCTTCCCAATTGCCGCCAGCAAAATTTTCTAATACTCATATTGAAATTGAAGCTAATTATCAGAACAAAAATTTTTATCTTCTAATTGCTAATGGTTCAATGATGATTTTTGATGGTTTTACTAAAATTTGGCCTATTAAAACCGAAAATACAATTTTACCAAAATTAGAAAAAAATGATCAATTACAATGCATCAAAGTTCAAGAAAATGAACACTTAACTCAACCACCGTCAAGATATAATGATGCTAGCTTAGTTAAAATATTAGAAAAATATGGAATTGGTAGACCATCAACGTATGCCCCAATTATTTCTATTTTACAAGAAAGAAATTATATCGAACGAGATGAACAAAAAAAATTTATACCAACTCAAACTGGAGTTTTAGTTAATGAAGTATTAACTACTCATTTCCCAGAAATTATAAATATTAATTTTACTGCATCAATGGAAGAAAAATTAGATAAAATAGCATTAGGACAAGAACAATGGCAAAACGTTATAAAAAATTTTTATGAAACATTTAATAAAATTTTAGAACAAAAATATAAAGAAGTTGTTAAAGAAAATTTAATGCCATTAATAACAACTAATGAAAAATGCGAAAAATGCGGCAAACCAATGGTTATTAAAACCAGCCGCTTCGGACAATTTTTAGCTTGCAGCGGTTTTCCTGAATGCAAAAACATTAAACCATTAAAAACTAATAATGAATTAAAAGATACCAATGGCAATTCAATTCCTTGTCCTAAATGTAAAACCGGATTTATTGTAGTTAAAAGAACTAAAAAGAAAAAAATATTTTATGGCTGTTCTAATTATCCTCAATGTGACTATGCTTCTTGGAAAAAACCAACAATTGAAAATATTTCCTCTGATAAAAATACTAATTAATTTTAATAAGGAGTTAAAATTTTATAGCCATCTTTAGTTATTGCAACTGTTTTTTCAAAATGAGCTGATAAACTGCCATCATCAGTCCAATAGCTATCATCATTTGCTTGAATTATATTTTCCGTGCTAATACTTACTAATGGTTCAATTGCTAAAACCATCCCCGGCACTAATTCTTGTCCAGAACCTTTTTCACCATAATTATAAACATAGGGATCTTCATGTAATTCAAAACCAACACCATGGCCAGTTAAAGATTTTAAAACTTTTAAATTTGCTTTTTTAATTACTGATTCAATCACCCAACCAATATCGCCAATATGATTTCCTGGCTGACATTGTTTAATCCCTTCAGCTAAAGCTTTTTTAGTAAAATTAATTAAATGTTTAGCATCATCAGAAATTTTACCAATGCCAATTGTTAATGCTGCATCAGTAATATAACCTTGATAATTTACACTAAAATCTATTTTTAAAATATCCCCACTTTGCAAAATATATTTATCAGGAAGACCATGCACAACTTGATTATTTACTGAGGTACATAAAACAGCCGGGTAAGCTTTTTGAGCGCCGCTTGGTTTATAATTTAAAAATGCTGATTGTGCATTATATTTTTTTAATAAATCACGTGCCAATAAATCTAAATCTTTTAATTTAACACCACTATCAACATATTGCGCTAAACTTTTTAAAATTTTTGATAATATTTGTCCAGAAATTTCAAGATATTTAATATCATCATCGCTCTTTAATCTTATCATTTATTTAATTTAAGAATTTTAGAAATTTTTTCACTAATTTGATAAGGCTTTAATAATCCATTTATTTTATAAATATGGAATTTATTTTTTTGTAATAAATTTAAAATTGGATAAGTTCTTTCTTTATATTCCTTTAATCTTATTGCCATAGTATTTGCATTATCATCTTTACGACGCGTTAATTGAAAACCACAAAATGGACAAGTAGTAATAGTAGAATTACCTAAAATTGATAGATCACAAAATTTACAACTTAATCGGGAAGTATTTCTTTTAATTGCTTCTTGCGCATTAACATTTAAAAAAATAACATAAATATTTTCTTTACCATAAAATTTTTCCAATATTTCCATTAAACCCTTATGTTTACTATCACCAAATGCTTCAAACAATGTTCGCGGTGAACCACTAAAAACAATATTACTATTATTTTTTGCTAAATGAATTGTTGCTTTTTTTACAATTTTTAAAACAAAACTTGGTGTGTTTAATCTTCCACTCTCATTTATTTGTTTTTCTTTTTGTATTTCTTTATTATTTTTATAAACTGGATTAGCAAATAACATTCTTAAATAATTACCGGTATCAAAATGATAAAAGCTAAATTTTTTAGCTAACAATTCTGCTTGTGTACTTTTCCCTGAACCTGGTGATCCATAAATTATTACTGCTTTTTTATTATAAAATTCCTTCATATTCTCTAATTGTTAATTGTGATTCTAATTGTTTCATAACTTCTAATGCAACGGAAACAACAATTAACAAAGATGTGCCGCCAATAACTAATGATTTAGTATTGGTAATAATACCCATAATATTTGGTAAAATAGCAACAACACCCAAAAAAATTGCTCCAAATAAAGTAGTACGATTTACAATTGTTTTAATAAAATTAGAAGTTGTATCACCAGGACGAATTCCAGGAATAAAGCCACCACTTCTTTGTAAAGATTTAGAAATTTCAACTGGATCAAATACTATGGCGGTATAAAAATAAGTAAATACAACAACAAAAATAAAATATAATAAACTGTAAATAAAAACATTATTAAAAAATTCGGTAACTAATTTATTTAATGTTAAAGAAGTTTGTGGTGAAATTATTGCTACAATTTGTGCCAAAAACTGAGGGAAAAATAATAATGAAATTGCAAAAATAATTGGTATAACTCCGGCTTGATTAATGCGAATTGGTAAATAACTTGATCCGCCAGAATAAATACGATTGCCACGAATTTGTTTAGCATAAACTACTGGAATTTTTCTTTCTCCTTCATTAACAAACACCACTCCACCAATAACAAAAATACTTAAAATAATAAATGGCAAATAGATACTTATAAATTGTTGATTAGGATTAATTAATAATGTTGATAATTCTGATGGAATTCTAGAAACAATACCAGCAAAAATAATTAATGAAATACCATTACCAATTTTATATTCAGAAATTAACTCACCAATCCACATTAACAACATACTTCCTGCTGTAATAACAATAACATTATTTAACATTGATATTAACGGCATAGGCTGCAAAATATGTTGAGAAACAAATAAATTTAAAAATCCATAAGCCTGCAAGGCGGCTAATGGAACAGTTAGATAACGAGAAATACGATTAAACTTTGCTTGGCCTTCTGACCCCTCTTCAAAATAAATTTCTTTTAAGCGGGGAAAAATAATTGTTAAAAGTTGCATAATAATAGTAGCAGTGATATAAGGTCCAACCCCCAACATCATTACTGATAAATTTGATAAACCACCGCCAGAAAAAATATTTAAAAATCCAAATAACTGGTTATTACTAAAAAATTGTTGCAGACTAACCCGATCAATGCCGGGTATTGGTATTGCTGCTAATACCCTAAAAACAAGTAATAAAAATAAAACGCTTAAAATTTTTTTTCTTAAATCTTTTATTTTAAATATTTGTAAAAATTTATTCATAATATTGTTCCTCCTGATTTTAATATTTTTTCTTTTGCTTGTTGAGAAACTGATATATCTTTAATTTGATAAGATTTATGTACTTCTCCTTTGCCTAAAATTTTAACTGGCTGCGATATTTTTTTAATAAAACCTAATGTTAACAAAACTTCTTTATTAATAAGATCAGTTTGAAAATATTTTTCTAAATCACCAACATTAATAATCACTGGTTTTGGTTTAATACTTTTATTATGTACACCTTTTAATTTTGGAAAATGCAAAATAATTTTTCGTTCATTTTTTTTAATTCTATGTCCTGCTCTTGATTTTTGTCCTTTTTGTCCTCGTCCTGAAGTAACACCCCGCTTTCCCCCACGCGCAATTCTTTTTTTATTTTTTTTATAATGATCTGGTTTTAATTGATGTATTTGCATATTATTATTTTACTATTAAATGCTGTAATGCTTTAATTGCTGCCATAGCATTAGTTAATTTATTAGTAGTTCTTCCTAATTGCTTTGCAGAAATATCTTTAATTCCAGCTAATTCCAATACTATACGTGATCCACCTCCTGCTCTTAAACCATGTCCAATTTTTGCTGGTTTTAATCTAATTTTTGCTGCACTATATTTTGCTTCTATTTCAAAAGGAATAGTTCGATTATCCTTTAAAGAAATAGTAAATGAATTTTTTAATGCTACTCTTTTAGCTTTAGCAACAGCAGCCGCAACATCTAATCCTTTAGCAACACCAACACCAACTTTTCCTTTTTGATCACCAACTACAACTACGGCGCGAAAACTAAATCTTTTTCCACCGGCAACAACTCTGGTAACTCGACGAATATCTAAAACTTTTTCTTCTAAATTTTTTTGAGTTGCTGATGTTTGAATCATATTTTTATACCGCTTTTTCTCAAACCTTCTGCTACTGCTTTTACTCGACCATGATATTTATACGAACCGCGATCAAAAACTGCTGTTTTAATTCCCTGTTCTAACATCTTTTTACCAATCATTTCTCCTAATTCAAAAGCTTTATTAGTTTTATTATTTTTTGATTTTATATTATAAGTTGACAAACTTAAAATAGTTGCGCCAATTTTATCATCAATAATTTGGACATAAGTATATTTGTTGCTTCTAAATACTGAAACTCTTGGTTTTTCTGCTACACCTTTTATTTTACTTCTTGTTCGTCTTGCTCTTCTTTGTTTAACTTTATTGATTTTTTTTCTTAAATCCATAATTTTTAACAATTATTTTGCCGCTGATGTTGCTGCTTTTTTACCCAATTTTCTTCTAATAATTTCATCATTATATCTTATACCACTACCCTTATATGGCTCAGGCTTTCTTATTCGTCTAATTTCTGCTGCAACTTCTCCAACTAAAAATTTATCAAAACCTTTTAGATGTAAAATTGTATTTTTTTCAACTTCTGCTGTAATGCCTTGCGGTAATTCATATTTTACTGGATGAGAAAATCCAGCATTTATCATTATACTATTTCCATCAATTGCAAACCTATAGCCAATACCTTCAATAATTAAAACTTTTTCAAATCCTTTAGTTAATCCAATAACAGCATTATTACACAAAGCATTTAATGTCCCCCAATTACTTTTACTTTGCTTATTGTTTTTTATTAATTCAAATTTTAATAATTTATCTTCAATGATTGGTTTTACACCATCTAATATTTGAATTTTTAATTCACCTTTATTGCTTTTAAAAACTAAAAAATTTCCGTCAATTGCAACGGTTACACCATCGGGTATTGCTATAATTCTTTTACCAATTTTACTCATTTGTTATATAAGATTATCTAAAAAATACTTTTATGTCAAATTTTAAATAGGAAAACCAGTTAAAAGTTTAAACAAAAAATTAACAGCAACAAAAATAAAATTAGAAAAGAAAAATAAAGTTATAAAAATTAAAATAAATCCAACCAAACCAAAACTTTCTAATTGCCATAAATATTTTTGCGGCAAAAACAATGATAAAACTTTTGAACCATCTAATGGTGGAATTGGTATTAAATTAAAAAGACCCAAAAGCAAATTAATAAATACAATATCACCTATTAATATAATTGAAATATTAGGCAAATTTGGAATTAATCGCAAAAATAAACCAAAAACAATTGCTAATAATAAATTTACTGCTGGACCGGCTAATGCAACTTTTGCTGGACCATATTTAGGATCTTTTGTTAATAGCATAGGATTGTATGGAACAGGCTTTGCCCATCCTAAAATAACTGGTGAGTGAGTTAAAATTAACAATGCTGGTAAAATTATTGATCCAAATAAATCAATGTGAGGTAAAGGATTTAATGTTAATCTACCTGCTAATTTAGCAGTTGGATCACCTAATTTTTCTGCCACTAAACCATGAGAAATTTCATGCAAAACAACAGAAAATATTAAAACAATCAATCCAAAAATTTCTAACATATCATAATATTACTTCAATAAACTATTTTTGCAAATAATAAATATGATATAATATTTTTATGAAACAAGAGCAAAAAATATATTCTATTATCTTTATTATTGTTATTTTAATACTACTTGGATTTTATTTTTTGTTTGACAAAATAAATAAATTAAATAATGAATTATCTTTATTAAAAAATATAACACCAACAACATCATCAATGCCAACTATTACTTCTAATAGTTCTACAACCAATACTACAAATAATTCAACATCTTCTACTAATAATCAAACAACCACCTCTTCCCAACAAATACTCATTCCAACTGCAATTGTATTTAATGCAACCTCTAGCCCTGATTTACAACCACAAACTCAATTAATGATAACAATTGATAATGTTATTAAAAATCAAGATAAATTAATTGTAAATTTTAAAATTTTTTCTAATCAAACACAAACCTATAGCGCTATTAATCCAAAACAAATCATTCAAATTTTTAATTCTAGTGGCGATAATACAACAGCTGATATAGTCAATGGAGATTTTTCTTCAATCCCACCACAAAGTTCAGTTAAGGGAAGTTTAATGTTTTCAATAGATTCAACAATACAAAAAATTATTTTACAATTTGGTAATAATGATAATTTAGAATTTTATGAATTTGATTTTCAACAACAAACTTATAAATCAGTACAAGTAGGATAAATTGACTTTCAAAAAATTTTTTGATATTATTGACCTATGCGTCAATGTGCTAAATGTGGAAAAGGTTATAATAGTGCTAATAAAAGAATTAAATTAAGAGGAAAATATAATCCCACTCATTCCTATCAACAAAAAGCAAATTTACATTGGACTAAATTATATATTCCAGGAAAAAAAGTTTTAGTTTGTACAAAGTGCTTAAGAACTTTAACTAAAACAAAATAAATTTTATAATGCGGGGTATCGGATAATGGTAGTCCGCACCCTTGGGGTGGGTGTAGCCCCGGTTCAATTCCGGGTACCCCGACCAAATAAGAGTTGAACCTTTTTTGAACAAGAATTTCTAGGCTGACGAGCAAAAACCCGCCCCTTTTTCAATCTTTGCTCCGGCCTGTATTAAATTCTTTTATAAATAAAAATTTATTAAATTTTTTCTATTCAACACTTCTTAATGGTTTATTACTTATTTATTTCTTTTTCAATATCTTTAATTTCTTTACCGATGAATTCCTCGGAGATTTTCAAAGCTTTCTTTAAATCATCGCATATCTTTTTTTCTCTCTCGCTTAAACCTTCTTCCCCATCTAATTTCTCTATTTGTTCTTTTATTTCTTCTCTCAATATTTTAAATGCCTGATATAGAGCTTTTTTGTCTTTGGTAATTTCTTTCCTTAATTTTCTTTTTCTTTGTTCTATCTTTTTCAAAATCAAAAATAAAGTAAAAATCAAAATGCCAATCACAACTAAAAGAATAATAACAGTGGTAGGATAATCTATAGCCAATTTTCCTATTCTGATAAACACTGGAGGAATAACCTGAATAGTAACTTTTTCTGAAGGCTCGCTTCTTGCTCCTAAAGAATCTACGTCTTCAGCCCAAACTTTGTATATTCCTTTTTCTACGGGTTCAAAAATAATATAAGTCCACCTACCATCTTTATCACTTTTAGTTTCTCCTGTTTTTATTTCATTTTTATCTTTTTGGATATACACCATTACAGTCACGTCTGGTAAAGCAGTTCCTTTTATCGGAAGAATACTACCTGGAAGTAATTCGCGGGGATAATCAGTAATAACTGGTTTTTCAATCGGCAAGATATTAATCTCTGTCATTACCAATGTATAATTTCCTGCTTTATCCACTGCTTTAACTGTTACAGTATGTTTTCCTACAATTTGAACTGGCATTTTATATTCGGTCTCTTTTACTTTTATTGGAAATTCTTGATCAATCTTCACCTCATAATAATCTACTCCAGACATTTCATCAGTTGTTCCAAAAACTAAAGTGGGCTGAGGGTTGGTGGTTTCTTTACCCTCAACAGATTTTATTTCAAATGGTTGAGGCGGCTTGGTGTCGATCTGAAAACGAAAATGAGATACCTCACCCCACCCGTTGACATTGCGAAGTTGAACATGAAAATACCAGATACCGTCATCAAGATTCGTAACCTCTTTTTCACTAATTGCTGGCACATAAGTTACAGTAGGAATGGCAGATGAAATTTTATCAACAAGCAATCGGGTACCGGTAACATCAGAAGGAACTGGCCAAGTAAATTTAGCATCCTTATTTGCATACCATTTATTTGGGTCAGGATGAGTTGGAGAAGAAATTTTGGGGGCTTGAGGGACATTATCAGCAATAGGCTTTTCTTCCGACGGTAATTCTTCTCCAGAAATTAAATTAAAAAAAGATTGAGAGCCAGTTTTGAAAATATTGGTTCCGTAGCCGTCATTAGCCCGAACTGCCGCCGAAGAAAAAATTAAAGACGCGGAGCCAACATTTTTAACTCTAAAAACCGCACTAAGAATTTTACCGGCAGGGCCATTAAAACCCGGTGTTGGTAATCCCCCATTAAAAGATAAAGTACCAACGCTATTGGAAAAAATTGGTTCTTCAACCCATAAAGAAAATATTGACCCCGACTTACTAATCGAAACTAATTCTAAAAGATCATTGGGAAAATTTATGGTGGCTTCAGCATTATTAATAGCTACACCCTCAGTATTAACCAAAATATTAACTGTAAAAATATTTCCTACGGTAAAATTGCCCGACGAAGGACTAAAATACAAAGTTGCCGCTTGAACATTTTGACTTATAAAAATTCCAAATAAAATTAAGCATAGTAAAAAAAATTTTTTAAAAATAAACTTCTTAAACATTTTTTCCCTTAATCCTATACCTTATTATTTTTACCAGAATGAAAATAAGGATAATCACTAAAATAATTACCAACCAAAACCAGACTGTTTGATAGGAATATTGTGGCTGATAAGCTGGGCTTAATTCAACTATTCGTTCATTCCCAGCCTTATCAACTGCTTTTACTCTAATTACACTTTTTAATTTTTGATCTTTTAACAAATATGGCGATTCTCCAATAACATAAAGCCCTCCTCCTTCTTGAATTTCATAATGGTCTATACCGGATTCTTTATCAGTAGCAAAAAAACTAATAAAATATTGACCATTGAAAATGTTCGGGTCTTTACCGAGGTTAATCTCGAAAGGTTCTGGCGGATTTTTATCGCTCTCGATTAAAACTTGCCATTCATCTTTTGATGGTATCTCCGCCGGCCTCTTTAAGATATTTAATGAAAGTGGTCTTAGCCAAGGATTAATTTGGGTTCCCTGACCATCATTGAGAAAAACTGAAAAACCATCCTGAAAATCTATTTTCGTTTCACCTTCACTTTTAGCAAGAAAAACAACTCTCAAAATTTCTCCTTCACCTTCAAAACCATTTGGCGCTCCGCCAACAAAACTTAAACTTCCTTTTTCATTAGAAAAAACTGGTTTTTGCGGCCAGAGATTGAACAAAGAATTGCCCAAACTTATTTCTTTAATTTCTAATCTATTGCTATCGTATAAAATCACGCCTTCAGCCGCATTAATTTGCTTATCAGTAGAAATTTTTAATTTAACAATAAAAGTGTCCCTACTATAGACCGGTTCTTTCAAATCAAAATAAACTCCAGTTGCCGCTTTTACAATCAAGGAAGAGCTTAAAAATCCCGAAACAAGAAAGGTTGCTATTAAAATCAAATAAATATTTTTGTTAAACTTTTTGTTCATAATATTATTTTAAAAAATATTTCCCCCGGGCCTACCCCATTGGTAAAGCAAAATAGAAAAATCAACAGAATCAACCCTTCCATCCTTATTGATATCAACGTAGGGATTTCTAAATGGCGGTTTAGTCTTCCAGAAATAAAGTAATATTGAAAAATCAACAGAGTTCACAATACCATCGTGATTAAAATCAGCACTAGCATAAACTTCTAAAGATGGGGGAAAAAAATTACTTCCTCCGCCACCTCCTCCACCACCGCTGGGCGGCGGAGCCGTGGTATTAAATGCTGCGGTTATTGATTTTGCTTCGGTCATCGTAACCACGCAGTTGCCAGTGCCACTGCAGGCGCCTGACCAGCCGGCAAATTCAGAACCAGACGCTGGTGCAGCGGATAAAGTCACAACCACTCCGCTGGCATAATTTTCAGCACAGTCGCTGCCACAGTTTATACCTATTGGATTACTGGTTACTGTACCTAAACCAGTACCTGTTTTATTTACTGTGAGAGCATAAGCCGTCTCACTTACCGCGTTAAACTGCTGAATTGCCACTGATTTTTCTGTTCCCCAATAAACGACTACTTTATAGTAATAAGTACCTGGGTTATTAGCCGTCAATCCTAAATTAGTTATCCAACTCTCGCCGGCATTAATATATTTTGCCGCTTTGGCATAATCAATATCATCACCTCCACCGCAGGCATTTTCTAAACTATCAACAATACAGTGTTCATACTGATACTCATAACCTGATCCGCCTTCATTAGTGATTGTGACATTTGCCGAAATAGAAGGAATAGTATTATCTGTTATTGAATTGATTTTTACTTGGGCTGGTGAAGATTCCACTTCCCAATAGTCATTGTTTTTTATAATTTTGCCTGCTTCAACTTCTGTTGAAACTTCGATTTCCCAAATTCCAGCACTCGCACTTGAAGGAATATTATAGGTATATTCATAGATTCCCTGAGATAATTTTGTCATTGCCACATTTTGGACAACTATATTACGAGAAACGTCATAAATTGTTACTGTTGGAGTAGCAAAAGAATCGGTTGGCACTGATTCATAATTCAAAACCCACAATTTTGCCCGATAAGTTTTTCCAACCAAAATCTGGCCAAAATCAGAAAGGTAAACCTTCCAAATTCTTTGTTGAGAATCACGAATTTCCGCCACTTGGGCTTGGGAAGCAATTTGATTAACTAAGGTAGAAGTGGAAACTCCAGCAATGTATTCATTAGTGCCAATCTGTCTTGAGGTCAAGGTTCTAACTGAATTATCCCAGATATCAGCTACTAAAGTTCCGAATGATGTTAAAGTACGATTGGGGTAAGACCAAATATCAGCCACTAAAGTTCCGAAACCGGTGAGAGTGCGGTTGGTGTAGTTCCAAATAGCATTAACTAACCTGCCTTCATGAGAAATAACATATTTATCGCCAGCAACCACTGGATATGGAAATACTGAAGAAACAGTAATCGTATTGGTGTTTTTGTCAAAACCGGAAATCGCTCGTCTCTGGCCGATATTTGAGCCAGACATCATTATTAATTCATAATTGTTCCAGTAATCATCCGGTTGGTCTAATTCCGCATCAACTAAAGTTGTGGTTGAACCGCCATCAGCAATCCCAGCAAAGTCAAAAGTTGCTTTTCTGACCAATTCAATATTATATTCAGTCGGTTTATCAGCAGTTGATTCTCCAGCAATATATTCGCCAGTTCCAATTTGTCTTGAGGTTAAACTACGAGTGGCGAAACTCCAAACTTTGGCAATAGCATTGCCGGCTGTATCCAAAGCCGAGCCGGTATAAGACCAAATTTTTTCCGCCAAATTATTAAAAGAGGTGCCAACAATAAATGTTTTATCAATGCACAATCTTTCTGGCGCTGTTCCACAACAAATTACGCTCCGATATAATCCTTCCACGCTTAAAGTTGAAGTTGAATAATAATACCAACCATCATTTTTATCAGGCATATTAGCATTATTTACCACCACAACATCATTGGGATTGGTAATAGTAATCTGGCAAAAATTATCAGTCGTAATTGGCGTATAACCATCATTATCAAAAACATACTCGCCAATAAGACATTCGGTATTTGGCTCGCATCTTTGCTGCATCGCCGGAATAGCAAAAACCGGTTTACTAAATATAAACCCCAGTAAAACCAAAATGATGATTAAAAATATTTTAACTCTCATAAATTTAAATTCAAAATTTTTTTCTTTTGAGGGTTATTATCCCGGAAGCTAGAATATTTGCTATTTGGATTACCTCCTTTAAAAGTTCATTAACTTTTTCTTTATTAGCCTTGCCCGAATCTCTTAAAAGACCTAACCAATACTTTGTTTCATTTGCGCTTTTTAAAGCTATTTCACAAAATTTCTTGTACTCCAATCTAGAACTCGAAGATTTCGCCTCAACCAAATTAGCCCCAATACTGGTTCCTGCTCTTAAAAGTTGATCGGCAATAATCCAGCAACTTTTCTGCCGAGGGAGAAATTCGATAAAATCAATTAAGCGAAGACTTAACTTATGGCATATAACTTTAACATCGATTTTGGATTTTGAATTATAATTTTGCATTTTGATTTTTGAATTTTGGATTTAATATATCGTTCTCCATCCATAAGTATCAGTGGCATCTTTGGCGCAAACTTCAAGCGTATCTTTCACTCCTGCCCCTCCCTGAGTAAACCATAAAGTTCCTCTGTGAAAAGAATCACAAGTCGGTTTTGCATCAGTAGTGTTCAATCTAATTCCGCCATTAACTTCCAATTTTTCACCAGGCCCAATCGTCCCGATGCCGACATTGCCAGAAGAAACTGCATTGGTGGTTGTGCTTAAATTAGTTCCAAAAATTAGACCGCCAATGTTTAAAAAGTTTGAGGTGGTGGTGGCTGGAGTCCAGGCATTGTAGCCAAGTAAGATATTGTAGGAACCTGTGGTTGGAGAATAAGTAGTATCATAACCTGCTCTATAACCAATAGCAATATTCCCTAAACCAGTTGTTATTCTATAACCAGCAAAAGCACCAACTAAAGCATTGTATCTATCAGCAGAAGTATCAATATTATATCCTGCTTGATATCCCAAAGCTGCTCCATATCTCATTCCTCTGGCACCATACCCCACTGCGGCGCCATAGGAATTGCCATAGGCATTATACCCCACTGCGGCGCCAAAGGAATCGCCATGGACATTATACCCCACTGCGGCGCCATTGGAATTGCCATAGGCATAATACCCCACTGCGGCGCCATAGGAATAGCCATAGGCATTATACCCCACTGCGGCGCCATAGGAATTGCCATAGGCATTATACCCCACTGCGGCGCCAAAGGAATCGCCATGGACATTATACCCCACTGCGGCGCCATAGGAATAGCCCTGGGCATCCCACCCAAGCGCTACATTACGATCACTACTTATTCCTGTTCCAACATCTGCTGAAACCCAATTTGTTCCATCAAAGATGTATTCTCTAATAGAACGAGCAAAAATATAATCTATGTATGTTGTTCCTTGATTGATTTGAAGATAGTAGGAACTATTATAAGCATCATTATTTTTAATCACAAATCTATCTCCAACTTTAGCAGTAGTTGTTGCAAGATAAATTATTCTATTAGCTGCTCCAGTGCTTAAGAATTGATACATTTTATCAGTCCCAGGAGTTAGGGTTTTATCAGCAGATAGAGTTTCAACATTTATTCCAGCAGTCAAAGAAAGACTGGCTCTTAAATTTCCATTAACATCCAAAGTATATGCAGGTGTCGTTGTCCCGATGCCAAGACGTTTATTTGTGCTGTCCCAAAATAAATTAGAATTGTCTTGAGATAATATCCCAGATGCGCCGATAAAAGGAATAGAGCCAGCAGTAAAATTAGAAAATGTAGTAGTTCCGACAACTCTTAAATCGCCATTTATATCAAGCGTATAAGCCGGACTTGTTGTTGCAATACCAACCCTGTTTAAATTTGGGT
Source organism: Minisyncoccia bacterium (assembly GCA_049971465.1). Classification (GTDB taxonomy): domain Bacteria; phylum Patescibacteriota; class Minisyncoccia; order UBA6257; family GWB1-50-10; genus JBMFLB01. Next base: position 2,182 of record JBMFLB010000010.1, on the reverse strand, counting down.
CAGCAAACAGCGTTCCTGAACTTCCCACTCTGACGCTGTTTGTCTCTATCCTTAACCTAACTATTGTGTTGTCCTTTATCCATTGAGTAATCTGATTAGCGCTGCCAAAAACAAAGGCCCGCGCCGGCGCCACGCTTAAAGAACCGATTACCATACCCAAAAACAAGCTAAAAACAACCAAATATTTAATTTTTAATGGAATTTTTATATTATGTTTTCTCGTCCTATACTTTCTTATTCTGTGTTTTCTCATATTTTTAGATTTTTTAGATTAGCCTTAATTATTGAATTATTTATTCAACTTTTTTATTTTGTTTCATCTGTTTTGCGACTACCTTTTAATTGCTGAACAAAGCTAATCCAGAGAAAAACAACAATCGGCAGAAATAACAAATTAGAAACAATCTCTCTTGTTGATCTTGCTATATAAAATCCGCCAATAATTAAAATAGTTGAGAAAAAAGTAGAATAATAAAGCAAAATTGATTTTAAATTCGGTCTTGGTAATTTCATACTATTTACATTCTATTTACATTATACAACATTTTTGACTCGCGTCCCATCAAAAAATAATTAGACATTCCAGCCTTTTCACCTATAATTTAATCGAGATTAAAAAAATAGACCGGAGAAGCAGGTTTCTGCCACTCAATGCAGAAATTGTTGCTCAAAAAATGTTCCCCAGTGGTGATGCAAACCCTTATGGATTTAACTACGGGGTAGGCACGCTTCGTCCAGTAATTCCGGGTACCCCGACATTTATATTTTAAGTCTTAAGTAAAAACACCTATCCCCAATAATCAATGCTATGAGGTAATCCCTCATTAAAACCTTTTTCAGTAACTTTTATAAATTCAGCGTTTTTCCATAACTCTCTTATATTAAAGGCACCACAATAAGAAAAACCAGATTTTATCCCTTTTTCCAAATCAATTAAAATATTATCTACTGAACCTTTATAATCAACAAAACCATAATTAATTCCTTCAGAAACTGGATTATTATTATTATTTTCTTGTGTTTTTACTTTTTTAGATTGATAAGCTTCGGCTGAAGACATCCCCCTAAACAATTTAACAATTTTACCATTTAAAGGAAAAACTTTGCCTGGCGCTTCATCAGTACCAGCTAATAATGAACCCAACATAACAAAGTTTGCTCCTGCTGCTAATGCTTTAACAATGTCTCCTGAATTTTTACAACCACCATCAGCAATAATTGGCAAATCACCTGCTCCTTGTCTAGCATTTATTATTGCTGTAATTTGAGGAATACCAACGCCAGCAATTATTCTTGTTGTGCAAGCACTACCCGGACCAATTCCAACTTTAATAATATCAGCGCCTGCATTTTTTAAATCCCGTGCCCCTTCTTTAGTTGCAATATTACCAGCAATTAATGGAATGTTGGAAAATTTTTGTTTAACTTTTTTTACTGCTTTTAAAGTTTTTTCCAAATGACCATGAGCAACATCAATACATAAAATATCAACCCCATTTTTTACTAACTCTTCTGCTCTTTCTAAATAGTCGCCCTGAATACCAATTGCCGCTCCAGCTAAAAGTCTACCTTTTTTATCACGACTTGCTTTTTTATTTAATGAAAATTTAAAATCTTTAAAAGTAATTAAACCTAAAATTTTTTTATTTTTATCAATAATTGGTATTTTTTCAATTTTATACTTACGAAAAATTTTTTCTGCTTCATTAAAATCAATTTTTTGATAACTAACGATAAGTTTATTAAATGGCGTCATTAAATCTTCTGCTAATTTATGTTCATTATTTTCTAATATATAATCCCTTTTTGAAATTAACCCTAACAATCTTTTGTTTTTATCAACAACTAAAAATGTTTGAAAATTATATTCAGCAATTTTTTCTTTAATTTCTTTTAAACTTGTTTGGGGTGAAATACAAACTGGATTTTCAATAAAATAATTTTCTGCTCTTTTAACTTGTAAAATTTCCTTTACTTGACTTTCAATTGAGCAAAAACGATGGGCTATACCCAAACCACCATTTCTAGCCATTGCAATCATCATTTTGCCTTCTGATACAGTATCCATTGGCGCAGAAATAATTGGCAATTCTAATTTTACACTACGAGTTAATTTAGAACTTAAATCAATTTCTAAACGTGAATTAATTTTTGATTTTTTTGGTATTAATAAAACATCATC
>JBMFLB010000009.1:0-19213 GCA_049971465.1 Minisyncoccia bacterium | reverse complement strand
GTAAGAAAAATAAAATAAAAATTTAAAACATTAATTGATGATAAATAACCAGCAAACAATAAAACTAATTCATTAGGAACAGGATTTGGTACTCCAATTTCTTGCAAAAAAACTAAAGAAAAAACAGCAATATAGCCATATTTAGTAATATATAGTATTAAACTTTCAGGCATTTTTATTTTTTATCTGTTTATAATTTTAAATATTTTTTAACCGCAACAAAACTTGAAATTGCACCCAAAAGAATACCAAAAACAAAAACATATATAAACAATGAGACAAAATTAACATTTAAATAATTAATCAAATCAATATTAGAAATAAATTTTGTAATATAAGGATTAATAATGTTTATCACTGGCACCCATAATAAAAATCCAACAATTGCCGCAATAAAACCATATAAACATCCTTCTACAATAAATGGCCCACGAATAAATCCATTAGAAGCGCCAACTAAACGCATAATTCCTATTTGATCACGATTGGAATAAATTGCCAATCTAATAGTATTAAAAGTTAATAAAACTGCGGACAGGGATAAAAATATTGTAACAATAATACCTATTTTATTAATTGTATCAATAATTGCAGTCATTTTTGTAATAACAACTTGATTTTGTTCATAACTTATTCTTTCAATTAAATTTTGTAAAGATGGATCATTAAAATAATTAGCAATTGTCCCATATTGATGAGGATCTTTAGCTTTAATATCTAAATATGCTAACAAAGGATTAGAACCAATTTCTTGCAAACTTTGATTTATAATTTGATCATTTTGATGCATTGATTTAAATTTTGCTAATGCTTCATCTTGAGAAACATATTGCACTGAAGCAACATCAGGTAATGATTGAACTGTCTTTTGAATATTTAAAATTTGATCTTCGCTAACATTACTTTTAAAATAAACAGCAATATCAATTTTATTATTTAAAAATGCAACAACTTCATTAGCAGAAAAGTTAAAAATTAAAATACCCTCAAATACGAATAATACTAATACCATCACACTAATAGTTGAAACACTTAACAATCCATTACGCAAAAAATTTTGAAACCCATATTTAATTATTCGAGTAAAAGAAGTAAGCATTAAAAATCAATTATAACATAAAGCGACCATTTTCTTCATCTCTAATAACTTTCCCTTTATCTAAAGTAATAACTCTTCTTCCTAAACTATTTATAATTTCTTTAGAATGAGTAGCCAAAATAACAGTGCTGCCAATTTCATTAATTTTTAATAATAACTTTATAATTTCCCAAGTATTATAAGGATCTAAATTACCAGTTGGTTCATCCGCAACTAAAACATCGGGCCGATTGATCATTGCGCGAGCTATTGCTACTCTTTGTTTTTCTCCGCCCGAAAGTTCAGCAGGAAAATTTTTTATTTTATCCTTTAAACCAACTAAATCTAAAACCTGTGGCACTAATTCATTAATTTCTTTTTGTGTTCTTCCCTCCACCTCTAAAGCAAATGCAACATTTTCAAAAACATTTTTCTTGTCTAACAATCTAAAATCTTGAAACACCACACCAATATGGCGACGTAATTCTGGCAATTGATTAGATTTTAATTTATTAACCTCATAAGAACCAAAAAAAATTTGCCCTTTGGTGGGCTTTTCTTCTCCAATTAATAATTTAACAATTGTTGATTTTCCAGCGCCAGAAAATCCAACAATACTTACAAATTCACTGGGTTGAATTTTAAAATTTACTTTATCTAAAGCAACAACGCCATGGTTATATTCTTTAACAACATTTTGAAAAATAATCATATTATTTATTTTAACTTTTTAGATAACAAAATATCAAGATCGCCATCTAAAACTTCATCAACATTAGAAATTTTAATACCTAATTTATCATCTTTAATTTGTTTATAAGGATATAAAACATAAGAACGCATTGCATTTCCCCATTCTGGTTCTAATTTTATTTTTAACTGGTCAATTGTTTTTACTTTTTGTTCTTCCATTAATTTAATTAATTTTGATTTTAACATATTTAATGCTTTTTCTTTATTTAAAATTTGAGATCGTTCACTTTGTGATACTACTACTAATTGTGTTGGTAAATGTCTAATCCGCACTGCTGTTTCAACTTTATTTACATTTTGGCCACCTGGCCCACCGGAACGATAAAATTCTATCTTTAAATCTTTAGGCGGTATTACTATTTCTTTTGTTATATCTTTAAACACTGGCAATATTTCTACTAATGCAAATGAAGTATGTCTTATTTTTTTAGCATCAAATGGAGAAATTCTTACTAATCGATGAACACCATTTTCATTTTTTAAAATATTATAAACATTTAATCCTTTAATTTCTAAAGTGTTATCATTGATTAATTCAACTTGCCATTTTTTTTTAATCGCATATTTTTTATACATTTTTAATAACATATTTGACCAATCTTTAGCATCATCACCACCAGCACCGGGGTAGACACTTAAAGTAATAATATTATTATTTATTTCCATGAGCCGGAGGCGAGATTTGAACTCGCGACCTTGACTTTACGAAAGCCCTGCTCTGCCGCTGAGCTACTCCGGCTTAATCTTTATCATAGTCAAAACACAATTATTTATCAAATATATTTATCATGCCAATAAAATTTGTGCGGGTAGCGAGAATCGAACTCGCATCTTCTGCTTGGGAAGCAGATGTTCTACCACTAAACCATACCCGCTCATTGATTTGTTGAAGTACTAGAAGTTGCTGGTACAATAATTATTGTTTTTTCATTACTTAACTTATAATTTAAATTTTGTTGTGCTGCTTTTATTAAATTTGCTTCATTCTGATAATATTTTATATCGCTTTCTAATTTATTTTTTTCTTTAGTTAATGTTTCTAATTGATTTTTTGCTTCAATTAATTTTTGTTTTAATGCTTGATTTTGTTTTAAAATATTATAGCTACCAACTACAATAATTATAATAATTATTAACAAAAAAATCTTTTTTACCATATATTTATATTTATTATACTACTTATTTAATAATTCTTTAAAAACTGAAAATGGTATTTTTATTTTTGCCATTGCTTTTAATTTTGCTTTGCCCCTTTTTTGTTTTTGCCATAATTTCATTTTTCTGGTACGATCGCCACCGTATAAATAACCAGTCACATCTTTGCGCATTGCCGGTATATCTTCACGGGCGATAACTTTTGTGCCAACTTTTATTTGGATTGATTGCGAAAATTGTTGTTTAGGTAAAATTTGTTTTAATTTTAATGCTAATTTTCTTGCCTCATTATTAAGATCAACTTTGGGTACAAATTTTGATAAACCATTTATTTTTTCTCCTGTAACATAAACATCAATTTTAATAACATCACTTTTTTTATAACCACTTAACACATAACTAAACGAAGCAAAACCCTGGGTTAATGATTTTAATTGATCATCAAAATTACTAATTAATTCAGTTAAAGGCATTTCTCCACTAATATTTATTCGATCATTAATATTTTCTGTTTTATTTATAGTTAACCGAAATTTTTTTTGCAGCATTAAAACATTAGATAAAAATTGAACGGGAACAAAAATATTTATATTAATGTATGGTTCCCAAATTTCTAAATATTCATTAGGCAAATCATCAGGATTATCAATACTTTGAAAATTGCCATTTTTATCTTTTATTTTATAAACAACTGAAGGAAAAGTATTAATTGTTGATATTTTAAATTCACGTTCTAATCTTTCGGCGGTAATTTCAAAATGTAATTTTCCTAAAAATCCAACTCGAAAACCACGCCCCAAAATTTCTTTTTTATCCGGTTCAATAAATAATGAAGAATCATTGAGATGTAATTTTTGTAAAGCCTTTGCTAAAAATTCATATTTATCATTTTCATTTGGATAAAAAGATACAAAAATAACTGGCTGTGGTTCTTTATACCCAGGCAAAACAATTTTTTTCATTTCATCAATATTAATCGCATTGTTATGTAATATATCAATCATTGTATCACCAATTTTAATACTGCCAGGATCTTTTAATCCAGTTACAATATAACCAATTTCTCCACTTGATAATTCATTGCCAGATTTTAAATTTGGTAAAAAATAACCAACTTCTTTAATTTTTGAAAAGCAATCAACACCAGCTAAATAAATATTATCATTTGGTTTAAAATTACCATTAACAACGCGAACCGATGCAATAATTCCTTTATGTTCATCATAAAAAGAATCAAAAATTAATGCTCGTGACCAACGATAATTAGAAGTTACAGCAGGACTAGGAATTTTTAAAATTATTGCTTGTAAAAGTTCATCAACGCCATAACCAGTTTTACCAGAAACTAATAAAATATCATCGCTTTTTATTAATTTTTTTAATTCTTCTTTTAATTGCTGAATTTTTGGATCATTTAAATTTTGAAAGACATCAATCTTGTTGATAACGCCAATTATTTTTAACCCCGCATCTTTAGCTGCTTCAAAATTGGATAAAGTTTGCGCTTGTATTCCTTGAGTAACATCAATTAATAAAATTGCCCCCTCTACTGCTGACAATGATCGTGAAACCTCATAGCTAAAATCACTATGTCCAGGGGTATCAATTAAATTTAAAATATAATTTTCATTGTTAAATTGATAATGCATTTTTACTGGCGTCATTTTAATTGTTATGCCCCTTTCTCTTTCTAATTCTAACTGATCAAGATATTGATTATGCATTTTTCTTGTATCAACAGTATGAGTTTTTTCTAAAAATCTATCTGCTAAAGTAGACTTACCATGATCAATATGAGCAATAATACAAAAATTTCTAATATTGCTGATTAGCATTAGATTGTAAAGTTAAATTAATAATCAAACGACTAGGAACACTATCAACTGAATAAATAAATATTGGAGAATTTACTTCTTTCCAAATATAACCAATTGGTGCATCTATTTCTACTTTTAATGACGTATCAACGCCTGATTGTTTTTCATAAATAAATTGATATGTTTTGCCATTAGTTAAAACAGTATTAGGTAAAGCATTTACTTGATAACGCAAATCAAATTCAGAAGTATTACCAGGCGAAGTCATTACCCAACCACCAAATACATTTTTATTAAACATTTTTCCTTGCCAAATATTATAATTGCTATTAAAAATATTATTAGATTCAAAACTATAAACATCAGGATCATTGGAATAACCTAAAATTTTATAATCAACATTTTGATAATTTGATGGTGATTTTGAAACTCCTTTTATTGACACAAAACTAGCAGTAGAATTAGTAAAAACCTGCAAATAATCTTTATTTACTAATCGATACCAATAATCTTTAGCATTTAAACCATTGTGTTGTCTGGTAACAATTAAATCATTAAACGAATTACCTTTGGTATCAATAGAAATATTTAATTGAATATTTTGTTTAATATAAGCATCGCTTTTACCACCATTAATATTTGCATTTACTACGGCTAAATAATTACCCCAAAAATTATCAGGTAAAACATAAACTGCTCCTGCTGCTTGTTGATTAATTAAAAAGTTTTCAATTGTTGGATCATCAAAATAAAACATAATATCCTTATTTTTTATTTCATTTAACAAAACATTTACTATTTGTTTTTTTTCATTTTCATCTAATGATTCTAATTTAGAAATTAAAATTGGAGTTAAAACTTTTAAAATTCTTTTGGGATAGCCGGTTTTTTTATCTTGTCCTGCTTCAACTTCTTTTTGCACAATATTAGCAAAATTACTGCTATCAACGGTTACACCATATTCAGGCAAATTTATCGGACCAATGACATCTAATAATTTTTCAACCACATGTAAATTTACTGCAATTACATTATTAAAAGAAATATTATCTTTGGTATACATTTTAGAATGATTTATAAAATACAAAATTTTTTTTGCTGATAATGGAAAATCAAAAAACCAATTTGCATCTCTTGCTCCCCATGCCGTAGTAATAGTTTGTAATGGTACTGGCGGTATAATTCTTAAAGACAATTGTCCATCAGGATCATAAATATCTCTAACATCAATATTTTGTAATTGGCCATTACTGACAACAACATCGGCATAGCTTCCAATAAATCCTCCCCCTGGTCTTATCTCTGAAGGATTTTGAAAAGCAAATAAAATATGATTATTAGATTGTGATAAAAATGATATTAAATTTTGCAACACATCTTTTGATTGATATAACAATGGTAAATAAGCAATATATTTACTAGTTAAATCTGTAAAATAGCTATTTGCTAAAGGCAAATGTTGTTTCATTACATTTAAATTTTTTTGAATTACATTCGCTTCAATAATTAATTGTTGAATATTATTTTCAGTGTTTTGCAAATTAGCAATTAATAAACTACCATTATTTTTAAAATAATCAAAACCATTTAATTTCAAATTTTCAAGATTTTTATTTAAATTTAATAAAGTGCTATTAATTTTTTCTAAATAATTAATGGTTTGTAAACTATTGCTAAAAATTGGTGTTATATTTAAAATTGATCCCAAGCCTTGTTTTAATATTGATTGATTGATTGTATCTTGAATATTTTTAATTAAAACCTCATTATTATTTAGTTTTTGTATTGATTGATCAATATTTCCCGCTTGTAAATCAATAATGCTACCTTTAAAATTATCCCCTACTGCTTTTGCATTATTTAAAACAATATTTTTAATACCATAAAATGATGCGATGCCAGCTACTCCACTAAAACCAATAACAATTGCAATAATTAAAATTAAAAATGACCAATGAAAATTTTTGTGACGATATAATACTACTGCTTCCGCTGCCTTGCTTAAATTAACTACTTTATTTTTATTTGTAAAAGATTCACCCGGCTTTTTAATATCAGCCAAAATTAAATCAACATTTTTATAAGGCACTAATTCCATTTTATATCATCATATAATAAAAACTAATCATTAGCAACTTTATAAAATAAATTTAATACTTTATCTACGGTTGTACTCCAATCAAACCGTTTAATATTTTGAAATCCATTTTGAATCATATTTTTACACAAAGATTCATTAATTAATACATTAATTAAAGCATTAGCAAGTTCCTCACTAAAATTAGGATTAAATAAAATACCAGAACCATTAATTATTTCCGGTAAACTACTAGTATTAGATGCAATAACAGGAGTACCGCAAGCCTGCGCTTCTAAAACTGGAAAACCAAAACCTTCATACCAAGATGGCAAAACAAATACTTGCGCTAAATTATATAAATATAATAAATCAAGTTTATTAGCATATCCCCACTTAATAATATCGTTATGAAAATTAGATTGAGAAATTTTTTTTAAAATATCTTCATATAACCATCCATAACCACCAACAATAACAAGTTTTAAATCTTTAAATTGCGGTTGTTGTTTAATTATATTAAAAGCATCAATAAGTGTAGTAATATTTTTTCTTGGTTCTAATGTACCAACAAATAAAATAAATTTATTTAAATTATATTGATGTTTGAAATTTAATAAATTTTTATCATTAGAATCTAACTGATAAAAAAATTTATCAATGCCAGAATGAATTGTTATCACCTTATCCTCATTTATTTTAAAACTGTTTAATACTGACTGACGCGTAAATTCAGAAACAGTAATAATAAATCTTGATTTATTAATAAGCATCTTATAATTTTGCGACCAATGCCATAAATTTTTTCTCCAACTAAAAAAATTTTTATTTAATACTGATAAATCATGAACAGTTAAAATATATTTAGAAAAATCTTCAAACCAAATATTGTTAAAATGAGGTGAATAATAAACATCAGCTTTAACTATCTTATCAATCGAAGGCCAATGTAAAAATTTAAAACTGCTATCAAGAACTCGGTTATAAACATTTAAATTAATAATCTGATAATTTTTTGCTTTTTCTTTAATTAATGTTTCTATTTCTTTTTGTGGTTTAACACTATTTACAAAAAATATAAAATAATTATCTTGCCGCTTAACCAATTCATTAAAAATATTTAATGTATAATTTGGTATTCCTGATTTTATCTTACTTATTAAAGAACGTAAATCAAAAAATACATTCATATATTTATGTATCTAACATAAACCCATTATTTTTTAAAACCGTTATAAATTTATTTTTAAAAATTTCTTTAGAAAATCGTTTAGAAACTTGCGCTATATATTTATGATCAAATTTCATATTTTTAAAATCAATAACTGCTCGAGAAAGATTTTCAATATTTTGTATATTAAATAATAAACCGGTTTTGTTATTAATAATAATTTCTTTAGCACCGCCTTTATTATAAGCAATTACTGGCAAACCACATGCTTGTGCTTCAGCAGCAACTAAACCAAAATCTTCAATTTGAGGGAAAATTAATGCTTCTGCTTCATTATATAAATTTCTTAACTCATCATCAGAAACATTGTGTAAAAATTCAATATAAGGAGAACGAACTAATTTTTGTATTTTTTTAAATTCTGGTCCAGTTCCAACTATTTTTAATGGCAATTTTAATTGATTAAATGCCTCAATACCTAAATCAAAATTTTTATAATATAATAATCTTCCCACCATTAAAAAATAATTTTTTCTTGGTTTATTAATAAAATAAAATTTATTTAAATCAACACCGGGATGAATAACAATTGCATCGCGTTGATAATAAGAATTAATTTTTTTTCTAATGAATTCAGAATTAGCAATAAAAATATTTGGTTTTTGGGCGGCTTTAAAATCCCATTTTTTTAAAAAATTTAGCATTGGCATTGCTAAAACAGTATTTAATAAAAATGGAACTCGGGGCAAATTTTTAATATATTCAATATCCCAAGCATAACGCAATGGACTATGGCAATAACATATATGAAATGGTGATTTAGTATTACGATAATTAAATCCTTTTGCATAACCAGCAGTGCTAGAAATAATTAAATCATAATTATCTTTTATTTTCATAAAATCAGATGCTAAAAACATTAGCCATAAAAAAATACGATGATGTTTAGCAACAAATTTTTTATTTAAAAAACTTACCCCTTTTACATTTTTATCAAAAAGCCCTTGAGTTCTTTCTTTGCTATAAATTAAAGTATAAATATCAGCATCGGGAAATATTTCTAAAATATTTTGCAAAACTCTTTCCGCCCCTCCTAATTGATTTAAATAATCATGAAAAATTGCAACCCTCATTACTTTTTATTGTAAAACAAATTTTAATAAAAATATAGATGATAAATTTTACTATTTATTAAAAATTAATAAAAATTTCAATCAGATTGTTAATAATAATACTTTTTAATAAATTCCCGTAAAACAACTAAAAATGTTTTAAAAATAATTTTTATATCTAACAATAATGATTGATGTTCAACATAATATTTATCTAATTCTAATGTTTTTTTAAATGATAATAATGGATCGCCAGAAGATTGCGGCAAACCAGTTAAACCTCCTCGAGCCAAAGCTAAAAATTTATATTCATCAGGATATTGCTCTATCTCGTATTCAAAACGTGGACGTGGACCAACTACTGACATTTCGTTTTTTATTATATTCCAACTTTGTGGTAATTCATCTAAACCAATTTTTCTTAAAAACCTTCCTATTTTTGTTACACGTGGATCATTAGGAATTTTAAAAAATGGGCCATCTTTTCTTTGATTTAAATCCTCTAAATTTTTTTTTAATTCTTCGGCATTTTTAACCATTGTTCTAAATTTATACATATTAAAAATTTTACCACCACTTATTCTTTTTGATTTTATAATTACTGGCAAACCATCATCTAAAATAATTAAAATACTAATTACTGGAAAAATAAAAATCATAAATAAAAATAATGGAATAGCAATAATTAAATCTAAAAACCTTTTTCCTTTATAGGTATTCATTAAAAAATAATAATTACAAATTCTCCTTGAGCTTTTTTATCAACAAAATATTTTGCCGCTTCTGCTGGTGTACCCTGCCAAATTTCCTCATAAATTTTTGTTAATTCTTTAGCAACAATTATATTTTTACAATAACAAAATTTTTGTAAATCATCAAATAATTTTTTTAAATGATGGCAAGATTCAAATAAAATTATTGGTCTTATATTTATTTTATCTAAAGCTTTAAAAAATTTTTCTCTTCCTTTTTTTGATGGTGGAAAACCAACAAAAGTAAATTGATTAGCATTTACTCCCGCAACTGATAATACTGTTGTTATTGCTGATGGACCAGGAATTGGAATAATTTTTATTGTTTTATCGCTGCTACGAATAGAATTAATTAATTTATATCCGGGATCAGAAATATTAGGTGTGCCAGCGTCGGTAACAAAAGCAACATTTTTATTACTTTCTAACCAAAACAATATTTTTTTCCAACAATTTTCATTACAATAATCATCATAATGAAAAACTGGTTTATGAATTTGAAAATTAGTTAATAATTTTTTAGTCACTCTTGTATCTTCAGCTAAAATTACATCAACGCTTTTTAAAATATTTATTGCCCGATAAGTAATATCATTTAAATTACCAATTGGCGTTGCAACAACATATAAACATCCTTTATTTGCTATATTGTTCATTTTTTTGTCGTAATTTATTTTTCTTTATTTTAACCAATATATTATAACGAAAATGTGATGATGTTCTATAGGCTGGGTTATTTTTTTTATTGCCTAATTTACTCCTTGTTATGTTTTTCATAAAATTTTTTTTGCCAATAATTTAAAGCAGAATTTATTAAATGATCAACTAATTTAGTCATATTCATACCAGCAAATTGCGCCGCTTTTACAATTAAACTATTTTCCGTTAAACCAGGAATAGTATTTATTTCTAAAACATAAAGTTTACTATCTTTACTTAAAATCATATCAGTTCTTGACATACCAATACAACCAATTGCTTGATGAGCAAGAATAGCAGTTCTTTTAATTTGATTTGCTAAAAATTCAGGAATGCGAGCAGGAGTAATTTCTAAAGCAAGATTAGGATCATATTTAGATTCATAATCAAAAATTTGCCGATCTTTTGGTATAATTTCAGTTGGTGATAATGCAAACGCGCTTTCCGAAAAGCCAAAGTCTAAAACACTGCAGGTAAATTCTCTACCATCAATAAATGGTTGGATAAGAACTGTTTTTTCTAAATTAAAAACCTCATTTAAAGCGCTGGTAAGATTTTCTTGTCTACGAACTAAACTTACTGCAATACTAGAACCATTAAAATTTGGTTTTACTACTAATGGATAACCAATAAAATGATCAATTGATTTTAAAATTAAACGAGGGGAATCACTCCATTCATTTTTACTTATTAAAAGAGAAAAAGGAATAACTAACCCAAATAATTTTAAATGCATTAAAGTTAAAAATTTATTTATACCCAAAGCATGTGTTAATGATGTTGACCCAGTAAATGGAATTTTTTCTTTTTCTAAAATTGATTGAATTGTACCATCTTCACCATAAGCCCCATGCATTGCAATAAATGCTAAATCAAAATTTTGTTTAAACTCATCAATACTTATTGGCCAATTGCCATTTTTATCAATTATTAATAATTTTGCATCGTATTTATTTTGATCAATAGAATTTAAAACATTTTCACCACTCTTTAAAGAAATATCATATTCCGCCGAAGGACCGCCAACTAAAACTGCAATTCGTAATTTTTTATTTTTTGTATCCATAATAGTTAATTGATGGTAAGAACGGTTACGGTGGTGACCTCCGATTTTTTTGCTTAGGATGAGTGAGTACTCTACCGTAACCGTTCCTACCACCAATTATTTATATTATAAAACAAAAGACCGCTTTTTTCACCCTTGCCTCTTTCAATAGATAATAAGGTACTAAATAAAAAAATAAAAAAGAAAAAAGAAGCAAAAAAGGATGATGCTAGCGGTCTTTTGTATAAAGATGCATCTTGCTTGGTTGATTAACACTTAATTTTCAGCGGCCGTCTAAAAATCAGTTATTAACAACCCAGCATATTCATTATAAAATTTTGTCTTATAAAAATCAATAACTTTTTGTTGCAAATTATATTATATTGATATTTTAAAAAAATATGCTATAATAGTAATGATGAGTGAGTAAGAGTTAATCTTATCTCTAAGTGGAAACACGCAGAGAAATTTAAGATTAGCCCTTCCGATTTCCCCTGTTTTCAACAGGGGTTTTTGTTTAATAATTAATTTTAATAAACAAATAATTAAGAAGCGCCATGACATTTTTTAAATTTTTTACCACTACCACACCAACAAGGATCATTACGTCCAATTTTTTTATTTCCTCCATCATTTTTTTGACTAACTGATTTATTTAAATTTATAACTGGAATTTCTTTTTGGGTTAATAATGATGGTAAAACTTGGATAGCAATATTATAAAAATTTTTATTTAAATCCTGATATAAAATAAAAGCTTCTTTACGATATTCAACTAATGGTTCATGTTGCGCATAAGCTCTTATATTTACTGCTTCTAAAATATTATCTAATTTTTCTAAATGATTAATCCATAAATTATCTAAAATTGCCAATAAATTTTGACCAATAATTAAAGATTGTTCTGGTGTTAATTGTTCAGGAATAGTAAATTGTTTTTTGTCGGATATATTGTTTACATTTTCATTTTGATTTTCATTGTTATTTTCTTTTTCAAAATTTACTTGTAAATCTTGAAGAATATTTTGAATTTTATTTTGTTCTGCTGCCTGCAAAATTGTTTCTCTTTTTTTATAAATTGCTAATCTTTGTTTATTTAAAATATCATCAAAATCTAATAAATGTTTTCTTAAATCAAAATTAATACCTTCTACTTTTAATTGTGCCTGATGAATTAATTTATTAATTATTGGAGAATCAATTGGTATATCATCAGAAATATTTAATTTTTCCATTAAAGATCTAATTTTATCACCACCAAAAATTCTAATTAAATCATCTTCTAATGATAAAAAAAATTGCGAAGAACCAGGATCTCCTTGTCTACCCGCTCTTCCTCTTAATTGATTATCAATACGTTGCGCTTCATGTTTTTCAGTGCCAATAATATGTAAACCACCAATTTTTTTTATTGCTTCTGCTTCTTCTTTATCTGGTGGATTGCCGCCTAAAATAATATCAACTCCTCTTCCTGCCATATTGGTTGCAACTGTTACTGCTTTTAATTTACCAGCTTGCGCAATAATTGCACCTTCTAACTCATGATTTTTAGCATTTAAAACTTGATGCGGTATTCCTTCCATTTTTAAATATTCAGAAATTATTTCATTATTTTGAATTGATGTTGTACCAATTAAAACAGGCTGGCCAATTTTATATCTTTTTTTAACTTCTTGTACCACTGCTTTATATTTTGCTTCTTTAGTTTTAAAAATTAAATCATTTAAATCCAACCTAATCATTGGCTTATTTGTTGGAATTGTTATAACATCTAAATTATAAACTTTATGAAATTCTTCGGCTGAAGTTTGAGCAGTACCAGTCATACCAGCAATTTTTTTATACATTCTAAAATAATTTTGAATTGTTATTTGAGCATAAACCTTATTTTCTTTTTGAATTGGAACATTTTCTTTTGCTTCAATTGCTTGATGTAAACCACCAGAATACCTACGTCCAAAAAGCATTCTACCAGTAAATTCATCAACAATAATTACTTCATTATTTTTAACAACATATTCTTTATCACGATGGAATAATTCTTTTGCTTTTAAACTTTCATTTAAATAGTGAATTAATTTAGAATTTTCTAAAGCAAAAATATTTTTAACATTAATCATTTTTTCTACCTTATCAATACCTTGATCAGTAATATTTACTGTCTTGCGTTTTTCATCAACAGTATAATCTTCATTTTTATTTAAATTGGCAACAATTTTTGAAAAAATTTTATAAAATTCAACTGATTCATTATCCGGCGCAGCAATAATTAATGGCGTCCGAGCTTCGTCAATTAAAATACTATCAACTTCATCAATGATTGCATAATTATGGCCACGCTGAACTTTGTCGCTAGAACGATATACCAAATTATCTTTTAAATAATCAAAACCAAACTCATGATTGGTGCCATAAACAATATCAGCTTGATATGCTTCTTTACGCGATACTGGTCTTAAAAATTCAGAAACAACATTAAAACTTCCTATTGTATCTCTTGTTTGATCTAATATTTCTAAATCTTTTTGCGTTTTTAAACTATATAATGGATCATAAATAAAAGATTGATCATGCAAAATACAAGCAACCGATATACCTAAAAAATTATAAATTTGTCCCATCCAAACAGTGTCTCTTTTTGCTAAATAATCATTAACAGTAACAATATGAACGCCATCACCAGTTAAAGAATTTAAATATGCCGGAAGAGTTGCTGCTAAAGTTTTACCCTCCCCTGTTTTCATTTCAGCAATTTTACCTTGATGCAATACAATTCCACCTAATAATTGGACATCAAAATGTCTTTGTTTTAATGTCCTTTTACTTGCCTCTCTAACCAAAGAAAACGCTAATGGTAAAATATTATCCAATTTTTCTCCTTCTTGCACTTTCTTTTTTAAATCTTGAGATTTTTTTAATAAATCCTCATCACTTAATTTTTGAATTTCTAATTCTAAACTATTAATTTTTTTAATAAGTGGCTGATTTTTTTTTATTGGATCACGATATAAAAACGATAACATAAATTTTATTATACTAATTATTTATTAAAGGAACAAAACTAAACCCCCAAAAACTTTTTTCAATAAACTTATTGCTATCAACTTTTTCTAAAACAACTATTGAATTATTAACCGGCGCCACAATTTTACCATTAATTTTAACTTGTTGCTTCCATTGAACTGGTATAAATTCACTGGTGGCAGCTGCAATAATACCATCATAAGGTGCTTCTTCAACATAACCATTAATTCCATTGCCTTGAATAATTTTTACTATTCCCTTATCAATAAATTTATATTTATTTATATTTTTTTCAGCAAAATTTACTAACCCGGGAATTCTTTCTATAGTGATAACTCTACCATTTTCTCCAACAATATAACCTAATAATGCTGCCTGCCATCCAGAACCAGTACCAATATCAAGAATTTTTTGATTAACTTTAGGATTTAATAATTCTAACATAAAAGCAACAGTCAATGGCTGAGAAATAGTTTGACCATAACCAATTGGTAAGGGATAATTTCCATAAGCTTCTTTTTTATAATCTTCACTTACAAAATCTAAACGATCAACATTTTTAAAAGCATCAATAATAGATTCTGTTTTTAAATAGCCATCATTTATTAAACTGTTGATTAACTCTTCTTTGGTCATATTTTTATTTTACCATTAATAATATCATTTATTTTAAAAGCATCATTAATACTAAATTCTTTTACTCGTAATCTTTTTAAAAAATATAAATAAGCGCCACAACAAAGTTTTTCTCCAAAATCACGCGCTAATGATCTTATATATACACCCGAACCACAAACAACTTTTATTTTTAAAAATGGCCATTGATATTTTAAAATTTTAATTGATTTGATAAAAACTAAACGCGGCTTTAAACTTATTTTTTTATTTTGCTTTGCTAATTTATATAATGGTACGCCTTTATATTTAATTGCTGAATAAAGGGGTGGAACTTGATAAATATTACCAATGAATTGCTTACTAATATTTTTAATTTGTTGTAAGGTTGGTTTAGTAAAATTAGCAGAAATAGATTTACTAATATTTCCTTCCGCATCATCAGTACTAGAAACCTCGCCAAATTTAATTATTGCTTCATATTCTTTTTCGCTATTATGCAAAAATTGACTTAATTTTTTGGTATCCTTATCAGTAGCAATGACCAAAACACCTTCAGCTAATGGATCTAATGTACCACCGTGTCCAATTTTTTTATAATTAAACTTTTGTTTTAAAATTTTAATAACTTGATAAGAAGATAATTGGGATGGTTTATAAATTGCAAAAATGCTCATCGAATCACAATAATATTTGCTCCACTCATTTCTAATCCTAAAAGCAATAAAATAATTGCTAAAATAATAAAAATTATAAATTCTAAATGTTTATTCATTTTATTAGTGTAATAATTTTTTAAATTTTTCTATTAATTCAACTTTATCAGGATTATGTCTTAATAATTGAGCCAAATAATAAGAAGACCATTGGCTTAAAATAACATTATTAAATATTGCTGTTAATTGTGAATTTTGACCTAATTTAATACTTATAATTTTAAAACTTTTATATAATTGAGTCAATACATCAAATCTTTTATTAATAAATTTAGAATCATTAGAATCCTGCAAAAAAATAAATCCAAATTTTTTATAATCAGTTTTTAAATTAAAACTATTTAATTCATTATGATTTGCTTCAGGCAAAATATTATAAAATGCCGGAACTTTACTGGTTTCATTAAAATTAATTTTCCAATAATAAGCTAATGGCAAATTAATTTCAGAAGAATAAATAATTGGTAT
This sequence comes from Minisyncoccia bacterium, assembly GCA_049971465.1. Lineage (GTDB taxonomy): Bacteria > Patescibacteriota > Minisyncoccia > UBA6257 > GWB1-50-10 > JBMFLB01. The sequence continues at coordinate 2,731 of JBMFLB010000009.1, read as the reverse complement.
CAATCCTTTTATAAATTTAGCAATATTTTTACCTTTTTCTTCAAAATTTTTTGGTTGTAATTGTGATAAACTTTTTACTTCACTAAAATGTTGAGGAATAATAATTTGAGTTAAAGCTGTAAACATTAATCCTGTTGCTTGACGTGGTTGAAAACCAGATAAAAGTTGAATATAAGGTAATTTATATTTTTTTGCTAAAGTTAATAACTTACCACCACTGCTGATAATAAAAACTGGCAAATGATTTTTTTTACAAAAATCAAAACAATAAATAATTTCTGCTGTATTACCCGAATAAGAACTTAATATCACTAAACGATTTTTTATATCTGGTAATAATGGCAAATTATAATTTTTTTCTATAATTAAATCAATTTTATTTTGCCATAATTTAAATAAATCTGCTGCTAAATGTGAACCACCCATTCCATTAACAATAAACTTTTTATATTTTTTTTGTGGTTTATTAACAATAACTGGTTTAAATAAAAACTGCTGGTTAAAATTTTCAATATTTTTTTTAAAATCCATATTAATATAACTATACCATAAATTTTATTAAATAATTCCTTTTTTTATTTTTTGTTTTATATTATCAACAAATTTATTAAAAAAATATAAATTATGAATTGTTAATAAAGAATAAGCTGTTAATTCTTTAGCGTGCAATAAATGAGTTAGGTAATTTCTTTTATAATTTTGGCAAACTTCACAATTACAGGTTTTATCAATTGGATTTTTATCTAATAAAAATTTAGTTTGGTTTAAATTTAACCTTTCCGGTTTTTTATAATTAATAAAAGCAATACCGCGACGCGCATAATGAGTAGGAACAATACAATCAAATAAATCAATGCCTTGTTTTATAATTTGTTCAATATCCTCTAAATAACCAATACCCAATAAATGACGCGGTTTGTTTTCATTTAAATATGGTATAGTCCAATTTAAAATATTTTTCATCATTTGTTTACTTGCTCCCAAATCGCCACCAATACCAAAACCATCAAAATTTAAATCATTAATAAATTTTGCGCTATATTGTCTTAAATCTTTAAAATGTGACCCCTGAACAATACCAAATAATGCTTGATTTGATGTTTTTGTTCTAATACAAATTTGAGCCCAACGATGAGTACGTTCCAAAGCTTCAATTGCATAATTTTTATGAGCAAGAGGAGGAGTACATTCATCAAAAGCAAAAATAATATCAGCGCCTAAATCTTGTTGAATTTTTATTGATGTTTCCGGACCAATAAATAATATTTTTCCATCAACTAATGATTTAAAAAATACTCCATCCGAAGTAATTTTAATTTCTTTTGGCTGTTGTGATGATTTTACTAATTCAAAATCTTTTTCTGGAAAATATTTTAATTGTTTGCCAACACCAAAATCTTTACCAAACCCTAAACTAAATACTTGAAAACCAGCAGAATCAGTCATAATTAATTTATTCCAATTCATAAATTTATGAAGGCCGCCTGCTTTTTTAATAATTTTTTCTCCTGGTTTTAAATGTAAATGAAAAGTATTAGCAATTAAAATATTAGTATTAGTTGATAATACATCATCAACTTTTAATGATTTTATAACTGCTTGCGTTGCAACTGGCACAAAAGATGGTGTTTCTATTTCCCGATTATTTATTTTCAAAATGCCAATGCGCGCACGGCTTTTCTTCGATTTTTTAATAATTTTAAAATCTAACATTAATTTGTTCTAGCAATTAATCTTTATTATTATCTTTTGGTATATCTTCTTTATGTTCCGCTATTGGATTATTACCCGTTACTCCATTATTGCCATTAAGCAATTTTTCTAAATCAGTATCAATATGATTACTATTTTCTAATTCAACTTTAACAAGCTCTATATCACATATTGGGCAAACACCGGGATTATCAGATAAATAACCACATTGATTACACTGATACTTTATTTCCATAAAGTTTTTATTCCAACGACCTTGTATCATTTTATTATATCACAACTTGCTAAAATTTAAATTTTTATATTAAAATAATATTAAGGGCACATAGTTCAGTGGTAGAACGCAGTCCTGATAAGACTGAAGTCCCAGGTTCGATCCCTGGTGTGCCCACTAAAATTTTATATTTTGATTTTACATTAAAAATTGATACAATATTTATAAACTGGGCCCGTAGCTTAGTTGGTAGAGCGCCACATTTGCAATGTGGAGGTCACCGGTTCGAATCCGGTCGGGTCCACAAATATTTGACTCTCAAAATTTTACTAACTATTTCTGCGGCGCGTTGCGCCACAAGGTATATGAGGAAATGAATCTCCGTCCTGCTCTCGCTTTCGCCGCTTTTTTCACTGCTGCAATTTTTCATATTTTACTTTACAAAATGCGCTGTCAAGAATTTTGTTTGCTTATTTTCATTTTATGTAGTAAAGTTATAATAATAAAACTTATTTTAACTATCTATACTAGTATAATTATACTATGAAATCAAAAAAATTGCCAACAATTGCAAAAAACATCAAAAAATATAGAGAGAAACTGGGTATTTCGCAGGATAAGCTATCAAAACTTGCTAATATTGCTTACAATGTGATTATTAAAATTGAATCCGGTGCAACGCCGAATCCGACAATTAAAACTATGGCAAAAATTGCCAAAGGATTAGGAGTCTCAATTGATGATTTAATGAAATAATTTTATGGAAGGCGAAAAAATGTTTTATCCAGAGAAAAAAGAAAAAGC
>JBMFLB010000008.1:0-21864 GCA_049971465.1 Minisyncoccia bacterium | reverse complement strand
CACGCTATAGCGTTTTAAATGAGAAAATTGAAAAATGTAAAAATAAAAAAATTAAAAATTAAATATTTAAATAATAAAATATTTAAAAATTAAAAAAAAATTAAAATAAAAAAATTAAAAATTTAAAATAAAAAAATTAAAATAAAAATTAAATTATTTAAAAGTTAAAAATTCAATTATTTTCTTTTGCCTTCAATAATTTCTTGGGCAATATTAAATGGAACTTCATCGTAATAAGCAAATTCCATATTAAAACTACCTCTCCCCTCAGTCATTGAACGAAGTTGAGTAACATAACCAAATGTTTCTGCTAATGGAATAAATGCATCAATAATTTTTACCATCCCCCGCTCACTCATTCCTTTAATTTTTGCTCTTTTAGAACTTAAATCTCCAGTCACATTACCAAGAAAATCTTGTGGTACAATAACCTGAATTTTCATTATTGGTTCTAATAAAACTGGTTTAGCTTGTTTTGCTGCCTCTTGTAAAGCCATTGATGCTGCAATTTTAAAAGCAAATTCAGAAGAATCAACCTCATGATAAGACCCATCAAATAATCTAACTCTAAAATCAATTAATGGATAACCAGCAACTATACCTTTTTCTGCCGCTTCTCTTATACCTTTTTCTACTGCTGGTATAAATGTTTGTGGTATAATTCCACTTCTAATTTCATCAACAAATTCAAAACCCTTCCCTCTTTCTAATGGTTCTATTTTAATTTTTACATGACCATATTGACCACGCCCACCTGATTGACGAATATACTTTCCTTCTGCTTCAGCATTGGTTTTGATGGTTTCTTTATAAGCTACTTGCGGTTTACCAACCAAAGCTTCTACTCCAAATTCTCTTTTCATACGATCAACAATAATTTCCAAATGTAACTCTCCCATACCAGAAATTATTGTTTCGCCAGTATCACTATTGCCGCTTATTTTAAATGTTGGATCTTCTGCTGCTAATCGTTTTAAAGCAATTCCCATTTTTTCCTGATCAGCTTTAGTTTTTGGTTCAATACGAATACCAATAACTGGTTCAGGAAATGTCATTGATTCTAAAATAATTGGATGATTTAAATCAGTTAGTGTATCGCCAGTAGTTGTATTTTTTAAACCAACAATAGCACCTAAATCACCGGTATAAATTTTTTCAACATCTTCTCGATGATTAGCATGCATTCTAACAATTCTACCAACTCGTTCTTGATTATTTTTTGTTGAATTTAAAATATAACTTCCTTTTTTCATAACCCCTGAATATACTCGGAAAAACGTTAAAGTACCAACATAAGGATCATTTGCAATTTTAAAAGCTAAAGCGCACAACGGTTCATCATCAGAAGCTTTTCTTTCTTCTTCACTATGAGTTTCTGGATTTATTCCTTTAACTGGTGGTAAATCTATGGGCGATGGTAAATAATCAACAACCGCATCTAATAATAATTGAATACCTTTATTTTCCAAAGCTGATCCACAAAGAACTGGTACTAATTTTAGTTTTAAAACTGATTGTCGTAATGATGTTTTTAATTCATCAATATTTAACTCTTGCCCATCTAAAAATTTACCAATTAGTTTATCATCATGTTCAGCAATTTTTTCAACTAATTCTGCTCTTTTTTGTTTGGCATATTCCTGCAAATCATCAGGAACTGGTATTTCAACAACTTTTTCTCCATGTTCCCCTTCAAATTGAAATGCTTTCATTTCCAATAAATCTATAACTCCTTTAAAATTATTTTCTGCGCCAATTGGTAGTTGAATAGCAACAGCATTTGGTGTTAATCGATCTAAAATGGATTTAAAACTATTTTCAAAACTTGCTCCTTGCCGATCCATTTTATTTATAAAACAAATTCGCGGAACATGAAACTCATCGGCATAATGCCAATTTGTTTCTGATTGTGGTTCAACACCAGATACACCATCAAAAACAACTACTGCTCCATCTAAAACTCTTAATGATCTTTTAACTTCAACAGTAAAATCAATATGTCCTGGCGTATCAATCAAATTAATCCGATGTTCATATTTTTTTCTAATTTCCTGTAATTTATCATTAGAAACATTTAATCTTTTATGTATTGGCGTCCAAAAACAGGTTGTTGCAGCAGAAGTTATTGTAATACCACGTTCTTTTTCCTGTTCCATCCAATCCATAATTGCCTGTCCTTCATGAACTTCTCCAATACGATGTGATATACCAGTATAAAACAAAATTCTTTCACTTACTGTTGTTTTACCAGCATCAATATGAGCAATAATACCAATATCTCTAACTTTATCCAATGAATATTGTCTGGACATAATTAGCGATGAATAAGAGAGGCAAAAGCACGATTTGCTTCAGCCATACGATGCATATCTTGCTTTTTCTTAATTGCGGCTCCTTCATTTTTATAAGCAGCAATAAATTCTTCGGCTAATTTTTTATACATTGGTTTACCTTTTTTATTTAATGCCGCATCAATAATCCAATTACATGCCAAAAAAAATTTTCTTTCTGAACGAACTTCTCGTGGAATTTGATAATTAGCACCACCAATTCTTTGGGAAACAACTTCATAAAGTGGTGATGTATTTTCTAATGCTTTTTCAAAAATTATTAAAGGGTTTTCTTTGGTTTCCTTTTCAATTTTATCCATTGCTTGATAAAAAATTTTTTCTGCTTTTGTTTTTTTGCCATCTTTCATTAAATAATTAATAAATCTTCCAACATCAACGCGTTGATATTTATAATCTGGTAAATGCGATATTTTTTTATAGTAATTTCTTTTTCTCATACTTAATTATTTAGGAGTTTTTGCTCCATATTTTGACCGCTGTTGTTTTCTTCCTTCAACGCCAGCTGTATCTAAAACACCTCTAACAATATGATATCTAACTCCTGGCAAGTCTTTTACTCTTCCACCGCGAACTAAAACAATAGAATGCTCTTGTAAATTATGACCTTCTCCAGGTATATAAGCCGTTACTTCAGCGCCATTGGTTAACCTTACTCTTGCTACTTTTCTTAAAGCGGAATTTGGTTTTTTTGGTGTGGTAGTAAACACTTTTAAACAAACTCCTCGTTTAAATGGAGAGGGAGAAAAAACTGGTATATTTTTTTTAGAATTAAAATAAAAAGATAAAGCCAAACCTCTTTTTTTGGTTGTTATACGTTGCCTTCCTTTTTTAACTAATTGATTAATAGTCGTCATATAATTCAGATATTATCAAAAAAATATAATAAAAGTCAATATTTATTCATCTCGAGACCAAAGATATAATAAAGGACTAGCAATACAAATAGATGAATAAGTGCCAAAAATTGTTCCAACTAAAATTGTTAAAATAAAATAAAATAAATTAGATGGTCCTAATATTAATAAAACAAATAAAACCAAAAATAATGTTAACGAAGTATTAATTGAACGAGTTAATGTTTCATTGATACTAAAATTAAAAATTTTATCTAGAGTTTCTTTAGAATTTTTATAAACTAACAAATTTTCTCTAATACGATCAAAAACAACAATTGTATCATGTACGGAAAATCCCATTACTGTTAATAAAGCAACAATAAAATTAGAATCAATTTCTACCCCTTTTATTTTTCCTAAAATAGCTAACATCCCGGCTGGAATTGATACATCATGCAATAATGTTAATAAAGTTACAACGCCATATTTCCATGATTTTATTTTTTTTGATACCTTCCTAAACGCCCAGGCAATATAACCAGAAATACCAACCAATACCAAAACAATTGCCAAAATTGCTTTTCTAATTATTGCTGCGCTAATACTAGGACCGATACTAAAAAAACTTGCCTCATTTAAATAAGGCAATTTATTTTGAATTTCGTTTAAATACTTATGATGCTCTTCTTCATTTAACAATGGTAATCTAACCACAATTTTATCTTGCAAATAATTGACTGAAAAATTTTCTCCGGCAAAAATTTCTTTAAAAGCATTATCAATTTCGTTTTTATTTATTGCTTGATGATAAGAAAAATCCCATTTGGTCCCACCTTTAAAATCAACATTTGTCTCAAAACCAAAAATGATAATAAAAATAATACTAATTAAAACTAACACACCAGAAAATATAAAAAAGATATTTCTTTTTCCAATAAAATTAATCATTATATTTTATTTAATAAAGTTTTCTTATAAATATCTAAATGATCTAAAACTATTGCTGTCCCCCGTGAAACACATAAAATTGCATCTTCGGCAACAAAAGCATTTACTCCTAAAGACTTTTTAAAAAATTCATCAATTTCTCTTAACTGTGATGTGCCGCCAGTAAGAATAATTCCTTTTTCCATAATATCAGCCGCAAGTTCCGGTGGTGTGTTATTAAATACTTTTTGAGTTGAATTTATTATTTCTACTAAATGCGGATGGATTGCTTCAGCAACTTCATTGGAATTAATTACTAAATCACGCGGCAAGCCAGTTATTAGATCACGACCTCTTATTTTCATTTCTAATTTATTTTTATTTGGTAATGCAACACCAATATTTATTTTAATATTTTCTGCAGTAATATCGCCAATTGCCAATGAATACTTTTTCTTAATATAATCTGCTATTGATTGATCAAATCTATTACCTGCAACTCGTAAACTTTCCCATGCAACAATACCTCCTAATGAAATAACTGCAATTTCAGTTGTACCACCACCAATATTTATAATCATATGACCTTCTGAAGAATGAATTGGTATATTTGCTCCTAATGATGCCAGCAATGGCTCTTTAACTGGGAAAACTTCTTTAGCACCAGCTTCTTTAGCAGCATTAATTACTGCACGATATTCAGTAGAAGTAATACCTGCTGGTACTGAAACAACAATATCTGGCTTAAAAAAATTAAATGGACCAACAGCTTTACTAATAAAATATTTTAACATTGCTTGAGTAATATAATATTCAGCAATAACTCCATCTTTTAATGGTTTATAAGTAATTATATTATCAGGTGTTCTGCCAACCATTTCTTTTGCTTCAACCCCAACCGCTAAAACAGCATCACCAGGTTTTTGCAAAGCAACAACTGTTGGCTCATTAATAATAATTCCTTGTCCCGGCAAAAAAACCACGGTATTAGTTGTTCCTAAATCAATTCCAATTTTTCTAACAAACATTGTAATTAATATACTACAAAATTTTATTTCTGTCCAATAAAAATTTAATTTGTTCTAACAATATTTACTCCAATACTTTTTAATTTTTTATCAATATTTTCATAGCCACGATCTATTTCTTCTGCATTATTTATAATACTTTCACCTTCAGCAACAGTAGCAGCAATAATGTGAGCAATACCAGCCCGCAAATCCGGAACAAAAATTTCTGTACCATGCAATTGAGTTGGTCCATAAATAACTGCACTATGGTTAAAACCTTTATTATAAAAACGACATTTCATTTCATCCAAACAATCTTTAAAAACTTCAATATGCGCTCCCATTCGATTTAAATCTTGAGTATAATTAAATCGATTTTCATAAATTGTTTCATGAATAATTGATTGCCCAGTACTTTGAGTTAAAACAACAGCAAATGGTTGCTGCCAATCAGTCATAAAACCAGGATGAGTATCAGTTCTAATATTTATACCGGCTAAATGTTTATCACCCCAAAATCTTATCCCATCAGATTCAATACTAAAATGAGCACCAATTTTTCTAACAGCGCTTAAAAAACTTATTAAATGATCCTGAATTGCATTTTTAATCAAAATATTGCCATTATTAGCAATAGCTAAACAAGCAAATGAAACTGCTTCATTTCTATCAGGTAAGATATTAAATTTTGCCCCATGTAATTTTTTAACTCCTTCAATATAAAATTTACGATCAGCACCCAATTCAATAATTGCTCCCATATTTTGTAAAAATTTTACTAATTCAATAACCTCTGGTTCAACAGCGCCATTTTCAATAATTGTTTTTCCTTTAGCAAGAACAGCAGCCATTAATGTATTTTCAGTTGCACCAACGCTAGGAAATTGAAAATTTATATGCGCACCATGTAATCCATTTTTAGCTTGAGCATAATAACAATTATTTTCTACTTTTATTTGAACACCAAGAGCAGTTAAAGCGTTGAAATGCAAATCAACCGGACGGGGACCAATTTTATCACCACCAACAACAGGCACAATTGCTTCTCCAAAACGATGAACTAATGGTCCAATTGTTAATACTGGAATACGATTAGAACGGCTTAATGAAACAACTTGAAAATTTTTTATTTCTTTTGTTTTTATAAAAACAGTATGATCAATTAAATTAATATCACTACCAATTTGTTTACATAAATCAAAAACTATATTTAATTCATCAATTAAAGGAACATTATATAATACACTTTGTTCATCACTTAAAATTGATGCAATCAATAATTTGTTCACTGCATTTTTTGCGCCGGCCAAAGTAATTTCACCATCAATTTTTGATTTACCTTTTACTAAAAATTTCATACACTATATAATAATTATATCACGATGTTTAAAAAAATAATCTTATTTATTTTAATTTTTGTTTTTATCATTGTTGGCGGTTATTTATTATTAAAAATACAAGGATTAGTACTTGATTTGCAAAATTTAAAAATTATAAAAACAGGATCTTTGGCTTTTTCTATTTATCCAACAATTGAAAAAATTTATTTAAATAATCACCAATTTAAAATTACCCCTCCTTTACTTTCACATTTTTATTTAATTAATAATATCAAACCTGGATTTTATAATTTACAAATTAATTTACCAAATTATTTTTCTTATAATAAAAATATTTTTATTAAATCAGGATTAACTACAAATTTAAATACTATTTATCTTATACCAAAAACGCCATCAACTTTTTTATTAAATCAACACATCACTGATGCAATTATTAGTGATAATTTTATTATTTATAAAAAAAATAATGAAATTTTAACAAATAAAACGAGTATTAAAGGGCAAGAATTTTACCAGCTAGATCAACAAAATGATTTACTTATTACTAAAAACAATAAAACCTATTTTTTTACCAATTTAATTGCGCCTGACAGTAGTATAAATATTAACCTTTTATTTAATAATTTACTTGTTAATAAACTTAATGCACAACCAACAGAAATTCAAGCTATTTTTTTCCATCCTTTTAATAAAAATCATCTTTTAATTCAAACTAAAAATAAATTGTATGATTTATCATTAAAAAACAATATAACTTTTATCGTATCTACTACGTCAACTCAATATATTGCCATTGGTAAAACAGAAATTTTTTTATTTAATAAAAATAATCTACAAATTTATAATTTAATCTTAAACACAATGACTACAATATCAATGCCACCATTTCGTATTCAAAACATTCAACTTCTTAGTAATAATAATTTAATTTTTATTCTTACTACTGATGGCAATTTATGGATTTATCAACAAAACAATAAAACTTTTATACCATTATTAAATCATATTAAACAATTTATTGTTTCTCCTGATGATAAATGGCTCATCATTTTAACTACAAAAAATGTATGGTTTTATGATATAAATTCTAATAAATTAATTCCTACTGATTTAGTAAACAATGACATTTCTAATCTGCAATATGGTGTTGTACCGGATATGTTTTTCTTTAAACAAAATAATAATTTATTTATTAGTGATATGGTAATGTCGCCGTTAAATATTAATAAAATTGCTGATAATATAAAAAAATATTTTATTCAAGACAAATATATTTATGTATTAGATAATAATAATAATTTTTATTTAATAAATTTAAACTTATAAAAACTTTATCTTTTACGCCATTGTTGTGGTCTTCGCGCTTTTCTTTTCCCAGGATGCTTACGTTCAACCATACGAGGATCGCGAGTTAAAAATCCTGCTCCCTTTAAAGCTGGTCTTAATTTAGGATCAACGGATAATAAACAACGACTAATACCCAATCTTATTGCTTCAGCTTGGCCAGTTATTCCACCACCAACTGTTTTTATTGAAAAATTAAAAAATTTATTTACTAATTTTAATGGCGCTAAAACTGTAGTTATATATTTTTTTTCTTTAAAAAATTCTTCTAATGGCTTATTATTGATTAAAATTTTATAATTAGATTTTACTGTTTCCGGCATTAATAATCTTACTCTTGCAACTGATGTTTTACGTCTTCCAATTGCTTCAATATATTTTTGCGTTGTTTCTTGTTGTGTCTTTTTTGATGATTGTTTTCTTGGCATTATTCAATAATTAAATTTTTCAACATTCGACTACTTAATTTATTTTTAGGCAGCATTAAACGAACCGCATGAATTAAAACAAATCGTGGGTTTTTTTTAAAAACATCTTCATATTTTCTTTGTTTTAAATGTCCTAAAGGACCAGTATGTTTATAATAAATCTTTTGTTTAGCTTTTTGCCCTGTAACTATTATTTTATCAATATTTTTAACAATAACTTTATTATTGCTTAACAAATGTGGATCATAGGTTGGTTTATCTTTTCCTTGCAATAGTAATGCTATTTCTGAAGCTAATCTACCTAATTTTTTATTAGTTGCATCAATAATATACTCCATATTATTTTACTAATTCAATATATGCTCTTTTTGCGCCATCATTAATTCTTCGACTTGATAATTTAATAATTTTGGTATAACCACCATTTCTATTAATATAACGCGGAGCAATTTCATGATATAATTTATACGCTGTATCTTTTGGTAAATACTTCATAATCATTCTTAATGAATTCAAATTTTGTTTTTTAGCATAAGTAATTAACCGTTCGGCTAACATTCTTATTTCCTTTGCCCGCGCTTCAGTGGTTAAAATTTTTTCTTTAGTTATTAAATTATTAACTAAACTTTTAATAAAAGCTTTTCTTTGACCCCTTTTTCTACCAAATTTTCTACCTTGTTTTGAATGACGCATATTATTTATTATTTATTTAATTTAATTTCTTTTACCTCAATTTGATCAATTTTTGCAAAATGATCTTGTAAAATTTTAATTGCTTTATGTAATGCTTCAGATGGAGTTATTGAACCATCAGTATTAATATTTAATGTTAATCGATTATAATCTGTTCGATCACCAACTCTCATATTTTCAACGTTAAAACCAACTTTTACAATTGGAGAAAATAAGGCATCTAAAATTATTGTACCAATTGTTAAATGTTTTACTCGACGTTCTTCTGCTGGTAAATAGCCCAAACCCTTTTCAACAGTTAATTCCATATCTAATTCCGCTTGCTTTTTAGTTAATGTTGCTAAATATAAATTTTTATTTATAACTTCAACCAAAGCATTGGATTTAATATCGCCAGCCGTAATTTCTTTTTCTCCTTTTACTTTTAAATTTAAAACTTGCGGTTCATTAGCAAAAAAATGAAATCTTACTTTTTTCAAATTTAATGATAATTGAATAATATCTTCCTTCATGCCAGGAATAGTAGAAAATTCATGATTTACACCATTAATTTTTATTTGAGTTATTGCTGCGCCTGGTAAAGAAGATAATAATACTCTTCTTAATGAATTGCCAATTGTTACTCCATATCCAGGATATAAACCCTCAATTAAAAACTGACCCTCGGTTTCTGTTTCTAAAACCTTTTTAATATTTACACTATCTGATAAATGAATAATAGACATTTTAACGTGAATAAAATTGTACGACCATATCAATATTAAAAGGAAAATGTAATGATTCAATATCAGGATCCTGTATACATTCTCCTTTTAATTCACTTTTATCTAATTTTAACCAATTTGGCGCTTGATAGTTTTTTAAATGATTATTTAAATCAGCAAATAGTTTTAATTTTCTTGATTCTTTTTTAATTTCAATAACATCGCCAACTTTTACATAATAAGAAGGAATGGTCAACTTCTTATTATTTACCATAATGTGGCCATGTACAATTAGTTGTCTAGCAATACGAGATGAAGCAGCAAATCCAAGATAAAATACAACACGATCTAATCTTCTTTCTAAAATATCAATTATTTTTTCTGGAGTTAAATTTCTTTTTTTAAAAAGATTAACCATTTGTTTATTGTTTAAACCATAATATACTTGAATTCTTTGTTTTTCTCTTAATTGCAAACCATACTCACTAATTTGTTTATAAGATTGGCCATGCATGCCAGGGCGATAAGGTTTTCTAATTGTAACGCATTTTTGAGAATTACATCGTTCTGCTTTCAAAAAAAGTTTTGTACCTAATGATCTTTCTTTTTTTTCAATTGCTTTTAATTTCATAATTATACTCTTCTAACTTTTGGCGGCCTTGGACCATTATGAGGAATAGGAGTAATATCTTTTAATGATAAAATGTTTAATCCTTTATTAATAAAAGAACGAATAGCAGCATCTCTTCCTCCGCCTAATCCTCTTACTAAAATATCAACTGTAGCAGGACCAGATTTTTGTATTTTTTCATAAACTGCTTCTGCTACTTTAGTTGCGGCAAATGGCGTTGCTTTCTTAGGACCAGAAAAACCAATTGCCCCAGCGCTCATCCAAGTAATAACATTACCTTTTTCATCTGTTACAGTAATAATAATATTATTATAAGAAGCATTAATATAAATTTTTCCTTTTTCAATTTTATACTTGGCGCTGGTTTGTGTTTTTTTTTGTAAAGCCGTTTCTACAGTTTCACTTTCTTTTATTAATTCTTCTTTTGTTTTTTGGATAACTTTCTTTTTACCCATTTACTTAAGTTCTATTTTACGACGACCGCTACCAGCAGATTTTCTCACATTTCCTCTCACTGTTCTAGAATTAGTTCTTGTTCTTTGTCCTCTTACTGGTAAATGACGCATATGTCTTATACCACGATAAGCTTTAATATTTTTTAAACGATTTATATTTTGTCCAATTTCTCTTCTTAATTCACCTTCAATTTTGTAATTTTTTTCAATAATTGATTGAATTTTATTTATTTCTGCTGCTGTTAAATCTTTTGCTCTTTTATATAAATCAATACCTGCTTCCTGCAAAATTTTTATTGCTAATGGCCTACCAATACCATAAATATAACTTAAGGCAACAAATGCCACTTTATTATCAGGTATATTTGTACCAACTATTCTCATAATAATTAACCCTGTCTTTGTTTATGTTTTGGATTTTTACAAATCACATATAAACGACCATTTCTTCGTACTGTTTTGCAATCTTTACATATTTTTTTTACCGAACTTCTTACTTTCATAATTTTATAATCTTTTTATTATTCTTCCTCGTTCACTATTTTCTTGCGGCATTTCTACAATCACTTTATCGCCAGGCAAAACTTTAATTCTATGTAATGACATCTTTCCACCTAAATAGGCTAAAATAATTCTATTATTTTTCAACTTTACCCTAAATAATAAACTGGGCAAAGATTCTTCTACTAATCCTTCTATCCTAATCACGCTATCCTGCTTACTCATTATATATTAATAAAATAAATCATTTTCTTACAAAAGTCAAACAACTAACCATTAGAAACAGAAGCTACGGATGATGCCTGCTGTTGAACTTGCGACTGATTTTGTTTTATTTTTTTATGTTTAGCTATTTTTTTACCTTTTATTATTCCTAATTTAATAAATAAATTATATAAAGTTATTGTTGGCTGCGCTCCATTTTTAATCCAAAACAAAACTTTTTCTTTATTAATAAAACTTTGTTTAATACGCGGATTATACCAACCCAAATCATCAACATATTTACCTTGAACTTTTGATCTTTTTTCAGCAACAACAATTCTAAAACTTGGTTGATGTTTTTTACCCACTCTTCTTAATTTAATAGATAACATATTAAATAGATTATATTTTACCCAACAAAAAGTCAAGATTATTTTTACTAATAATTTTTATATTACTCATAAATTTTATTTAGTATGAACCAAAGAAGAACTTTCTAATAAATTATTATAATCTTCAAAACGCTCTGTTATTAAACCAGTACCACGAATAACACAATTTAATGGATCATCAATTAAACTTACATTTACTCCTAAATCTTTTTGTAAAAATTGATCAATCCCTCGCAATAAACTACCACCACCAGATAAATAAATACCATTTTTATAAATATCACCAACAAGTTCCGCTGGAGTTTCTTCAATTAAATTTCTTATACTTTCACTAATAACTTTTAATGATTTTTGAATCCATAATCTTACTTGTGAATCCTTAATAATTAATTCTTGCGGCAAACCAGATGTTAAATCTCTTCCCCGCGCATTAAATTCTAACTTTTCATTTAATGGTACTGCTGAACCAACTGCAATTTTTATTTCTTCAGCTGTTGGCTCACCAATAACTAATTTTAATTCATCTTTAACCGCATCAATTATCTGTTGATTTAAATAATCGCCAGCAACTTTTAATCGATTAGAAATAACCACACCATTCATAGAAACAACTGCAATATCAGTTGTTCCTGCGCCGATATCAACAATTAAATAAGCAGTTGGCACACTTATATCTAACCTGCTGCCAAGAGCGGCAGCTAATGGTTTTTCAATTAAATATACTGTTGTTGCTCCTGTTTCTTTTAATAAATCTTCTGCTGATTTGCGCTCTACTTCAGTTAAATTAGTTGGAATAGCAACAATTGCTGTAGTTGATAAATGCCAACCAATTTTTTCTTGAGCTAAAAATCTATTAATCATTTCTTTTACTAAATCAAAGTCAGCAACAACCCCATGAGTAATTGGCCTAACTGCACTAATATGCGATGGTGTTCGGCTTAACATTTTTTTTGCCTCTTTACCAACAGCAATAATACGATTAGTCCGGTTATTAAATGCAACAATTGATGGCTCATTAACAATAATACCTTTTCCTTTTAAATAAATTGATGTTCTTGCTGTACCAATATCAAAACCTAAAAATTTTTTAAAATTTAGTAACATTATTTTAATATTTTAATTAAATTATTTAATGAATATAATTGCGCCACTTTTTGTTTTCTTTTTTTCATTTCAATTTTGTTTTTTGCTAAAGTTTTAGGACTAATCACTAAACGATATGGTATACCAATTAAATCAGCATCAACTAATTTTTCGCCATTGCTTCTTTCTTTTTTATCATACAAAACCTCAATATTATTTTTTACTAAATTAGTATAAACCAAATCACCAAATTTTTGCAACTTTTCATCGGGATTTAAAATAATTAAATGAGCCTTAAACGGAGCAATAATATCAGGCCAAATAATTCCTTTATCATCATGATGTATTTCAACTATTGTGCCAATTAATCTTTCAATGCCAATACCATAAGAAGCCATAATTACAGGATTAGCAATTCCATTTTTATCTTTAAAAGTTAAACTCATTGCGCTTGAAAACTTTGTGCCTAATTTAAAAATATTTCCAACTTCAATTCCTTTTTCTTGTCTTAATTTTTTACTACCACATTGCGGGCATTTATTAATATTTATTTCTTGATTAACAGCAAATCCACATTCTTCACAAATTAAAAGTTTATCCTCACCTGATTCACTTAACACTTGAAATTCATGCGAATAATTTTTAGAAAAATTTCCTCCCGATGCCTGCGTTAAATAAACTTTAAGTTCTAATTTTTTAAAAATAGAAAAATAACTTCTCATTACAATATTATAAAACTCATCCAGTGAATTTTCATTGCTATGAAAGCTATATAAATCTTTCATAGTAAATTCTCGTAATCGTATTAATCCTGATTTTGCTCTTGGCTCATTTCTAAATTTTGTTTGAATTTGATAAAAAGCTAATGGTAAATCACTATAGGATTGAATAAAAGTTTTTGCTATTTCAGTAACAATTTCTTCATGCGTTGGACCTAATCCATAATCTTTATGATAATTATCTTGAAATTGATACATTATTGATTTTAATGTATCCCATCTTCCTGTAATATCCCAAATATATTTAGGATGTAAAGCAGGCATTAAAATTTCTTTGCTACCAATTGCATTCATTTCTTGCCTAATAACTTGAATAACTTTTTCTTTTACTTTAAACCCTAATGGCAAAAATGAATAAACACCAGCCATTAATTTTTGAATAAATCCGCCTTTAATTAAAAGTTTAGCATTAATTGCAGTTTCATCTTTTGGATCGGCTTTAACCGATTTAAATAAAAAATCTTCTAATTCCATTACCATTAGTTTATCATAAAAAAATATTACTTACAAATTAAAATTTATTAATAACCTTCTAATTTTTTTATTTTAGAATGCTGTCTTATTTTTTCTAATGCCTTTGCTTCAATTTGTCTTATTCTTTCTCTAGTAACACCAAATACTTTTCCAACCTCTTCTAAAGTATGAGGAATATTATCATCTAAACCAAAACGCAAAACCAAAATTTTTCTTTCCCGTTCGCTTAAATCATCCATAATTTCCCGCAAATGCTCTCTTAACAATTTTTGATTAGCAAATTGATCCGGCGCAAGCGTTTGTTCATCTTTAACAAAATCAGCAAAAGTACTACCTTCATCATCACCAACTGGCGATTCCAATGAAATAACTTCTTGTGCTATTTTTTTAATATAATGAACTTTATTAACATCAACCCCCATTTCAATTGCAATTTCTTCTGGTAATGGTTCTCGCCCTAATTCTTGTGTTAATTGCCTTCTTTTTTGTGTATATTTAGTAATTGTTTCAACCATATGAACCGGAATTCTTATTGTGCGAGAATAATCTGCCAATGCTCTATTAATTGCTTGCCTTATCCACCAAGTAGCATAAGTTGAAAATTTAAAACCTTTATGATAATCAAATTTTTGAACTGCCCGCATTAAACCCATATTACCTTCTTGAATTAAATCTAAAATATTTAAATAATGGCTTCGATTTACATAACGTTTTGCTAAAGAAACGACCAATCTTAAATTAGCTTGAATAAGTTTTTTTCTTGCTTTTTCATCACCCATTTCTATTCTTTTTGCTAATTCTTTTTCTTCCTCTGAGCTTAATAATGGTGTTTTACCAATTTCTTTTAAATACATTTGTACGGCATCAGGTAAATTTTCATCAATTTCTGTTGCTTTTTGTAATTCTGCCAAAGAAACTTCTTCTTTATTATCTAAATTAATAATTGGCGCTGATTCTTTTACTTGAATACCCTCTTTATCCAAACGATCATAAATTTTATCCAAAAAAGATAAATCTTTTTCAATGGTAGGAAAATAATTTAAAATTTCAACTTCAGTAACAAAGCCCTTAGTTTTGCCACGATTTATTAATTCTTCTAATGCTTCTTTTTGCTCTGCTAACCAAAGAATATCATCTTGCCGATGTTTATTTTTTATCAAAGATTTTTTTCTTACTACAGATTTTTTTCTTGCGGCCTTTTTATGTTTTTTTAATGTTTTGTTTAATTTTTTATATTTTTTCATTGTTGTAAATTATAAATTTCTTTTGCCAGCTGGTTATATTTTGATAACAAATCATCAACTGGCTCACCTTTTAATTCTAAACGATGGATATTATTTTTCAATTCTATTTGTTCTTTTTTTAATTTTTCTATTTTTAAAAATCTTACTAATTCATTAAATTCTTTATCCAATGTATTTTTATCTAAACCATCTAATAAATAAGACGCTTTTAGTGCTAATCCTTGTATTTCTTTATCATTAACTGCTTCTAATTTATTTTCATAATTTTCAGGTAAAATGTGCTGCTGTTTTAAAATTTGCAAAAATTTATTATCAAATAATCCAAACATTATTAACCTTTCACTTAAAATATCAATTCTATGTTTTTTATCAACGACATTTAAATCAGTTAATTCCTGTTCAACTTCCTTTGTTTTGTTTTCTTTTAGTAAAGATAACTCTTCTTGTAAAGTATTAACTGCAAGATTAGATTTTTTAGATAATTTTTGCAAGATATTTTCCAACTCCACTGGACTTTTAATATATTGAATAAGAGATAATAAATGTCTAATAACATTTTTTTTGTCTAAATCAGATAATTCATCATTAAGATAATAATTTATTAAATAATCAATAGCTGAAGTTGAATTATTAATAGCAGTTAATAAAAACTGACTGTCATTTTTTGCTGCATCAGCTGGATCTTTATATTCTCCTAAATTAATTGTTTTAATATAAAAATCAAAATTAACTAAAAATTGAAAACTTCTTTCTAATGCTTTAATTCCAGCCGCATCATTATCAAAACTTAAATATAATGTTTCTGCAAATCTTCTTAAAAATTGTAAATGGTAATTAGTTAATGCGCTTCCGGAAACTGCTACTACAAATTTTATACCACTTTGCCATGACATTAAAAAATCCATTTGTCCTTCTACTAAAAAAACACTTTTAGTATTTTCAATATCTTTTTTTGTTTTATGAAATCCATATAAAATTTTTGATTTATTAAAAATTAAACTTTCTGGGCTATTTAAATATTTTGCTGTATCAATATTAACATCCGGCATAATTCTACCAGTAAATGCAATCACCTTCCCAACATTATTATATATTGGAAACATAATACGATGAGCAAATCTATCTTGATATAAACCCTTTACATTTTTAACCGCCAAACCAGCTTTCACAATATCATCAATGCTGTAACCATTATTAAATAAATAACGCATTAATATTTCTCCTCCTGGCGCATAGCCTAATTCAAATTCTTGAATAGTAGATTCATTTAAACCGCGATCGGCTAAATAATTCATCGCATTCTTATTATTATGCAACTCATTAACAAAAAAATTTTTTGCTGCTTCTTGAATTGAATATAAAATCATAATTTCCCGTTCCTCATTAGGATTTGAATATTGATATTCCAATCCAGCTTTTTCAGCTAAAAATTTTAATGCTTCGACAAAAGTTAAATTTTCATACTTCATTATGAATTTCACAATATCACCTCCATCATTACAAGCACCAAAACAATGCCAAATTTGTCTTTCTGGGGAAACAATAAAAGATGGTGTTTTTTCCTGATGAAAAGGACAAAGCGCTTTAAAATTTTTTCCTGCTGGTTGCAAATTAATATAATTACGCAAAAAATCAACAATATCTATCCTTTTTTTTATTTCATCAATAATTCCAGCCATTTATTAAATAATAAATCTTATTACTAAGCTATTCAAGAAAAAAAATTAGTTGATATTAATAACCTTTTTCTTAGAAAAAACAAAATAAATAATAGTAATAATAATACTAATACCAATTACATAATATTTCCAAGAAGAATGTAAGGGTAAAATAACCCGGCCAAAAAAATAACCCATTATTAAAAAAACAGTTGAACGCAAAAAATTAAAAATTATAATGCTTCGTAAAAATTTCAAATAATGCATATGAGATACACCAGCGGCAATCATAAAAAAAGACCCTAAACCATAAACAATTTTTCCTAACGCAATTGTTTGAATTGGATGCTGATAATATTTATTTTGAATGATGTGAACTAAATGCTGTGCTTTATATTTATTTTTAAAAAACTGAAACTTATTATTATTTAATTTATGACTATACCGACCAATTAAAAAATAAAAATTATCAGAAATAAAATCACCACTAAATAAAATTAAAAATGTTGGCACTAAACTTAAATAACCCAACGCAATGAATAAACCGCTAATAATAGAAATAATTGGCCCTTCTAATAATGCAATTGGAAAAAGAATTTGATATTTATACACGATAATAATATGAAAAAAATGTTTTAACATATTCCATTACTTTCTTAACTGTATTAAATTGTCGGAAATTTCCTGATAATCTAATTCTTGATTATAAGACAAAGTCAGTGGTTCTTTGTATATTAATGGCATTTGATCTAAAAATTTATCTAACGCTTCTTTTAATTTTTGGTTAGCAATTTGTTCATCAATATCTGACTGATAAAAAAAATTAATTGTAAACATATCTAATTCAAAAAGCGTTGTTATTTAATAATTAATTATCTAAATTTTCCTCGGTTTATTTTATTTTCTTTGCTATTAGTATTATTACAAAAACCATTTTTGACAACTGACACACCAGCTAAACTAGCAAAACAACTATTAGAATAAACCTTGCCATCAGATCCACAAACTGGCGCATATTCAGTAGTACAATAAGTAGAACTATTTTTAAAAATATTATTGCTATTAGCATTTAAATCATTATTTAATTGATCTACCATATTATTATCTTCTGATGTCCGCCCTGATCTGAAAGATTTTTCTTTAGATTCAAATTCTTTATTTTTCATAATCCATTTACCATTTTTACATTGTAATTCTCCTGGCATACCAGGCATTGGTCCACATTCTTTTATATCATTTAATTTTTCTATATAATCATTCATTTCAATATCAGATGATGACGCATTATTTTCATTTGATGTTGATTCGGTTGATTTTTCTTGTAATTTTTTCTGTAATCTTTCTTGTAATTTTTCTTGAAGTTTTTCTTGAACATTATTTAAAATATTTGCCGCATGTTCTGGGACTAATTTTTGTAAAGTATTTAATACTTCAATTGCATTAGCTCCATATTTTATTGTTGATGTATTAGACAAAACATTTACTAAACCTTCTTTTACATCATCAGCATCCATTTGTATTGCTTGTTGTAATGTCTCATCAACTTTTTTATTATCTTGTTCAATTAAAGATTTAATATCTTCATCACTGCTGGTGCTAAATTTATCTTTTAAATCTTTAAACAAAATTTGATGCAATACAGATTTTTCTCCAACTTTTCCTAATACCAAATTTAATGATGATGAAGCAGTAGAAGATGATTGCGGTAATTGTTGCAATTGCTGCAACCTTTGCTGTAAATTTTGAATTGTTTGTTGATAATTTTTTAATGCTTGAGATAATGCTTGAATATTATTAGGATCATCTTGTCGTAATCTAGCAGCTTCTGCCGCATGAACATCAGCAATGTGTAAATCTAATTTAACTTTAGCTATTGGATTAAAGGTAAATAACTTTTGAATGGTCCAACCTAATTGTTTAATAAAATAAAATGGACTAGTTGGTAAAATACCAGGATCACCTAATTGATTAAGCAGATTATTTGTTGTTGAACTTTGTGAAGAAATAACAACATCATTTGATGTTGATGTTTGGGCTTGAACAATAAAAACTAAACCAAAAAATATAAAAATTAATATAAAAATTTTTTTCATAAAATAATTATATCATAATTAAAAACTATTTCAATTTTTTTAAAAGCATTTCTTCTTTAGCTTTTATTTTTTCTTCTGTTCCTCGACGGCTAATATCATAATCATTTAAATCAACTTTGATCAATGATGCAATTAGTGGAAATTTTTCTTTTATTAACAAATACTTTTTTTGTTCTATTTTTCTATAATCAGGATGTCCTTGAGATGAAGTACGTAATTCTGATTCCCAAAATAATTCTCTAAAATTTTGAAATTGATAAAATCTTATTTTATAAGCCAATGGCACAACATATTGAGCTAAAAATTCATCATATTTTTTAATTTTTAAAAATAATTCTGCGGCTTGATTTAAAACTGATTCAAAATCATTGCTTAAATTAGCAGCTTTAATTTCCGGCGGCAAATAATATCCTAAATCAATAGAAAATAACTGTCTTTGCTGTGTCATCATACGATGTCGATGTAAATCACGATAAGCACCAATATTGGTTACAATTTCAAAACGCAAATAAGAATTTTCCAATGCTCTGCCAACTTTTTGCCATCGCTCAGTTCTGCCATTAAAATAAGACATTAAAATTTGTTTTTTATCTTGATTATTTAATTTTTTAACTTTTTGATAAATACTTTTCCAATCATTATTTGTTGTTTCAAATAAAATTGCAGTGATAATTTTATCTTCTGCATCTTCATCATATTCTACTAATTTAACATCATCATTACTATCTTCTGATAATAAATTTATATTTAAGTTAGCAATAGCTTTTTTTACATTATTAGTTCTTTGGGCTAAATATTGCTGATATTGTTGAGCAGGCTGTTCTTCAACTCTTAACAATAATGAAGGGATTTCTTTATTAAGCTCCTGTTTTAAAATATTACCAACCCATCTTAATTCTCCTAAATTATGTTTAATTGTCCTATTTACTAAATATTCAAACGCTTGAGCATTACCTCTTAATGCAAGTTGACTTACTGTTGCCATTGGTAATAATCCTCTTAAAACATCAAAAGATTTTTTTTCTAAAATTGAATCTTTTTCATTAAAATTTTGTTTTAACCATAACAATAACAATGGTTGCAATTTTATATAGGTTTTAAATAAATTATCAAGATATGTTTTATATTCATCCAATAAATTCATTTTTTCTAAATCAGGTTGAGGAATATAATATAAAAATTTATCATTAATTTTTTGGCTAAAATTAACATAACGTGTTGATTTTTCAATTGGTTCTAATCCAATTCTTTGATCCTCAATAAATTTAATTGCAACTTGAGAAATACCCCAAAAAACAAAATGAGTTCCAGTCATTTGGGCAATAGAATCATCTCCATACTGAGCAAGCCATTTAATATAAAATGATTGGGCGCGTTGATTGTTTAAAATTTTTTGAAAACCATGTTCTAATAAAAATTGAATTGTATATTTTAATTCATTAGCTAAAATTTTATCCTCCCCATTTACAATAGGATAAATATATTCATCTAAAAAAACTTCTAACAATGATTTTGATGCCCGACTTGCACGAGAACATAATGCCCCAACAATTTCCGGTGGTAAATTATGAATAACACTTGCAATCTCATTAATATTAGTAAAAAATGGTTGTAAAAATTTTTTATCCTCTTCAGTCCAATGATAAGGAAAAAAATTTGGCCGATATTCCAACCATTCATCCATAATTTAAACAATAAAAGATAAATTAATTTGTCTTGTGCGCGGCCCATTAAATTCAAACAAAACAACTTTTTGCCAAATACCTAATAATAATTCGCCATTTTGTATTGGAACAGTAACCGATGGTCCAATCAATGTTGATAAAATATGATCCGGAACATGTTGAGGATTATGAGGATGTCGATATTTTAACTTTGGTATCATTTCATAAAATGCATCAAGCATATCCAAATCTGTACCCGGATCTAAATCAGCAATACTTAACGCAGCAGTTGAATGCAAAACAAAAACATTACATAATCCATTTTTTATATCAAGTTTTTGAATTTGTTCATTAATTTTATAAGTTATATCAATTACTTGTTTTTTTTGTTGAGTTTCAATATATAGTTCTACAGTTTTCATATTACCTTACCTTCATTATAACATTATTAAACTTAAATTAATATTAAAAATATATTGATAAAACCTAAACTTTTTAAGTATTTAATTGATAAATAACATCTTTGCGTTCAACAACAATACGCCAATTATGTTTTTTTGCATAGTTGTATAATTTTTTATTAGGATTAAAACAAATTTGACGTTCAACAATTTTTAAAAATGAAATGTCAGATTCAGTGTCACCAACCCCAATTGATTTTTTTAAAGTAAGATTTTCTTTTTCTATTGCCCGCTTTAAAATTTTAGATTTATCAAAAATTAAATCTTCATACAATGTTTTTCCGGTTAACTTATTATTTTTTACTTCCAATACTCTGCCATATACTTTTTGAAATCCAATTTTTTTAGCAAATCTTCCTACAATAAATAATGGCGAATGAGAAATAGCAAGCAAAAAATAATTTTGTTTTTTTAATTTTTTTATTAAATCTCTGGTAAAACGATATAATCGGTTTTTATGAAATGCAATTACTTTTTTAACAATTTGATCAAATTTATTTACATCAACACCTTTTATATTTTTATCAAATGCTTTTATCACTGCATTAATATAATCTTCATAACCTCCCTGCCGATCTAACCAATTTTT